>NZ_JAPWHT010000040.1:0-38795 GCF_027270795.1 Streptomyces sp. ActVer | reverse complement strand
TCCGACCTGGCGCGCGGCGGGGCCCTGACCGTGCTGCGGGCGGCGGCGCCCGGCACCCGCGGCTCCAAGGGCTCCGCCGCCCCCACCGTGGACCGGCCGGTCCTCACCGCCCAGGACGTCTCCACCGGAAACCCCCCGTCCGGCGGAGCCCTGGACCTCCACGCCGACGCCGCACAGCCCGTCGCTGCCGGGGACGTCCTCGTCCGCGCCCTCGCGGGCAGCGCCAACGAGTCCGCGATGACCCGGGTCGCGGACGACCGGGACGCCGGAGCCCTGCTCGGACAGCACATCCACCTCCTGCGCCCCGACCCGGCCCGCCTCGACCCGTGGTTCCTGGCCGGGTTCCTCGGCGCCGAGGACAACATCGCCTCCGCGTCCACCGGCAGCACCCAAGTGCACGTCACACCGGGCCGCCTGCGCGTACCGCTGCTGCCGCTGGAGGAACAGCGGCGCTACGGGGAGGCCTTCCGCCGCGTGTACGAGCTGCGCGCGGCCGTCCGCCGAACCGCCGACCTCGCCGCCGACTCCGCGGCCACCCTGACGACCGGCCTCACCGCCGGCGTACTCCTGCCACCGGACACCCCGGGCAGCCCGGATACGTCGGGCATCCCGGACAGCCGTTCTGTCTGAAACGCCCCACGCGTCCCACCGCGTACGACGACACTGGATCCCTGCCGTCCCCCGCCCGGACGGCGCTCTTCGGAAGGAAGCCGGGACCTCTTGAACAGCAGTAAGCACACGGAGTTGGCGAACCACGCCTGGTCCGTCGCCGATCTCCTGCGCGGCGACTACAAGCAGTCCGACTACGGCAAGGTCATCCTGCCGTTCACCGTGCTGCGCCGTCTGGAGTGCGTCCTGGAGCCGACGCGCGACAAGGTCGTCGAGACCGTCGCCAGGTTCGCGGGCCAGGACATCGACGCCGGCCACTTCCTGCGCAAAGCCTCGGGCCACTCCTTCTACAACAAGAGCGACCTCACGCTGCGGAAGATCGCGGCCGACCCGCAGAACGCGGCGAAGAACCTGCAGATCTACGTCGGCGCCTTCTCCGAGAACGCCCGCGAGGTCCTCGACAAGTACGAGTTCAACCAGCAGGTCAGGAAGCTCGACGGCGCGAACCTGCTCTACCAGGTCATCGGCAGGTTCACCGACCTCGACCTGCACCCCGACGTCGTGCCCAACCACAACATGGGTTACATCTTCGAGGAGTTGATCCGCCGCTTCGCCGAGCAGTCGAACGAGACCGCGGGTGAGCACTTCACCCCGCGCGAGGTCATCAAGCTGATGGTGAACCTGCTGGTGGCGCCCGACGCGGACGCCCTTACCGTGCCGGGTGTCGTCCGCACGGTCATGGACCCCGCCTGCGGCACGGGCGGCATGCTCAGCGCCGCCGACGACCGCATCAAGGCCCTCAACCCGGACGCGACGGTCGAGGTGTACGGGCAGGAACTCAACCCCGAGTCCTGGGCGATCTGCCGCTCCGACCTCATGATCAAGGGCCAGGACCCCGAGAACATCCGCTTCGGCAACTCCTTCTCCGACGACGGCCACGCCCGCCGCAGGTTCGACTACATCCTCGCCAACCCGCCGTTCGGCGTGGAGTGGAAGAAGGTCAAGGAGGAGGTCGAGTACGAGCACAAGTCGCTCGGCGACGCCGGCCGCTTCGGCGCGGGCCTGCCGCGCATCAACGACGGCTCGCTGCTCTTCCTCCAGCACATGATCTCGAAGATGAAGCCGGTGGACGTGAACGGCGGGGGCGGCTCCCGCATCGCCATCGTCTTCAACGGCTCCCCGCTGTTCACGGGCGCGGCCGAGTCGGGCGAGTCCAACATCCGCCGCTGGATCCTGGAGAACGACTGGCTGGAGGCGATCGTCGCGCTCCCGGACCAGCTCTTCTACAACACCGGTATCTCCACGTACTTCTGGATCCTGACGAACCGTAAGGACAAGGACCACAAGGGCAAGGTCGTCCTGCTCGACGCGCGCGACCAGTGGGTGAAGATGCGCAAGTCCCTCGGCGACAAGCGCAAGGAGCTGGGTGACGGGACGAACGGCCGCCCCGACCACATCGGGGACATCACCCGGCTGTACGCGGAGGCGCTTCAGGTCGCGGGCGATCCGGAGCACCCGCTGCACGGCAAGGTCAAGGTCTTCGCCAACGAGGACTTCGGCTACCAGCGCATCACGGTGGAGCGGCCGTTGAAGCTGCGCTTCGAGGTGACGGAGGAGACGCTGGCGGCGCTGGCGGAGGCCAAGCCGGTGGCGAGGCTGGAGCGGAGCGAGGAGTTCGTCGCGGCGGTGCGTACGCTGCTCGGCTCGTCGTGGGCGACCAAGTCCGACGCATTCATCGCACTCAAGGACGCGGTGGTCGCGGCCGGGCTTACGTGGCCGTCAGGAGCGCCGTTCGCGAAAGCGGTACGGGAGACGGTCGGTGTCCGGGACCCGGAGGGCGAGGTACAGAAGGTCAAGGGTGCGGCGGAGACGGATGCGGATCTGCGGGACTACGAGAACGTTCCGCTTGGGGAGGACGTCGAGGAGTACCTCAAGCGGGAGGTGCTGCCGCACGTGCCGGGCGCGTGGATCGACCACACGAAGACGAAGATCGGCTACGAGATCCCGTTCACGCGACATTTCTACGTGTACAAGCCGCCGCGGCCGTTGGCCGAGATCGACGCGGAGTTGAAGTCGCTGGAGGCGGAGATTCAGGGTCTGCTCGGGGAAGTGACCCAGTGAACACCTCAGCCGTCACACCGCCTTCCCTCAAACCCTCTGGCAGCTACGAACTTGTACGCCTCGGATATGTCGCGCGCTTGCAGAACGGGCTGACCGTCGATGCCAAACGGGACGTAACAGGTGACGTCGTCACCAGTCCGTACTTGCGTGTCGCCAATGTCCAAGCAGGGAGCCTCGACCTCGAATCGGTCACCGAGATCACTGTGCCTCGAAGTGTGGCCCAACGCTGCACACTTCGTCCAGGTGACGTCCTGATGACCGAAGGAGGGGACTTGGACAAGCTGGGCCGTGGGACGGTCTGGCAGGGCGAACTTGACGGGTGCCTGCACCAGAACCACATCTTCGCGGTCCGCCCCGATCCACAGCGACTCAGCGGCCGCTTCCTCGCCTACGTGACCCAGTCTCTTTACGGCCGTCACTATTTCGAGAGCACCGGCACGAGAACCACAAACCTGGCTTCCACCAATAGCAGCAAGATCCAGAGTTTCCCTCTGCCGCTTCCGCCTCTGAATGAGCAGCGCCGCATCGCCGACTTCCTCGACGCCGAGACCGCCCGGGTAGACCGCATGGCTGCCATCAGGAGGCAGCAGATCGACTTGTTGGGGCCGTCAGAGGCCAGCGTCATCAGCGAATACTTGGAATCTACCGCTGGAACCCCAACGCGAGTGAAGCACCTTGCGACGAGGATCACGAGTGGACCCCGGGGTTGGGGCGACTTGGTAACGGATCAAGGATCCCTGTTCCTTCGGATCACCAATGTCCCGAGGCGTGGAATCACACTTGATCTCGATGACTCTCTGTATGTAACCGCACCATCAGGTCCAGAACGAGAACGGTCGCGAACCCGACCCGGGGATGTCCTCGTCAGCATTACCGCAGATATCGGATCAGTGGCCATCGTCGATGACCGAGCCACAGATGCAAATATCAGTCAGCATGTTGCAATGGTCCGCCCAGACCAGAGTTCTTGTAACCCCACATGGCTGGCCTACGCCATCAAGTCCGCCCGGTCAAATCAGTTTCTGCGCATGAACAGTTACGGCGGAACCAAGGTGGGACTTGGGCTTGGCGATGTCGCAAATTTGGCGATTGAGGTTCCGGATGTGAGGACGCAGGAGCAGTCCGCATCACGAATCACCCGGACCCTCGTACAACGCGAATCCCTACGCCGCCGGATGATCGTCCAACGGGCTCTGCTCGCTGAGCGTCGCCAAGCCCTGATCACCGCCGCCGTAACCGGCCAGTTCGACGTCTCCACCGCCAGCGGACGCAACGTAACGGACGGAGTGAGCGCATAGCCATGAGCCCCATCCACACGGAGTCCGCCTTCGGCGACGCCATCGTCGCCGCCATGGTCGAGCGCGGCTGGCGCGAAGCACGCCCGCAGGACTACCGGGCCGATCTCGGCCTGGACACGAACGAGTTGTTCACCTTCATCGGCGCGACCCAACCCGACGAGTGGAACGAACTCCTCACCGTCTACGGCAACGACCCGACCGAGGCACAGCGCGGATTCGCCAGCCGCCTCGATCAGGCCATCGCCACCAACGGGCTCCTCGATGTCCTCCGCAACGGCGTCAAGGACCGGGGCGTCCTGCTCCGCGTCGCCTACTTCAAACCCAACCTCGTCGCCCACGACTCCGTACTCGACGGCTACCGGGCCAACCGCCTCACCGTCGTCCGCGAACTCGAGTACGCGACGAAGCAGGCCGACTGGGGCAACCGGCTCGACCTCGCCCTCTTCCTCAACGGAATCCCCGTCGCCACGGCCGAGTTGAAGAACCCGCTGACCAAGCAGGGGGTGGAGCAGGCCAAGGAGCAGTACCGCACCGACCGCGACCCCACCGAGCTGATCTTCACGCGCCGCGTCGTCGCGAACTTCGCCGTCGACCCGGACCTGGTCTTCGTCGCCACCCAGCTCAAGGGCAAGAACACCCGCTTCCTTCCGTTCAACACCGGCTCCAACGGCCCCGGCCAGCCGGGCGGAGCAGGCAACCCGGACCCGACCGCCTACGGCACGTACGCAACCTCCTACCTCTGGGAGCAGGTCTGGCAGCCGGACAACTGGCTGGACCTGCTCCAGAGGTTCGTGCACCTGCAGAAGACCAAGACGCCCGGCGGTGGCAGCACCAAGACGATGGTCTTCCCCCGGTTCCAGCAGTGGGACGCGGTCAAGAAGCTCACCGTGCACGCCGCCACGCACGGCGCGGGCCACGACTACCTGGTCATGGCCTCGGCCGGCTCGGGCAAGTCGAACACCATCGGCTGGCTCGCGCACCGCCTCAGCGACCTGCATACCCCCACCGATCCGCGCGAACTCGACGCCGAGGCCATCGCGAAGGGCCTCAAGCCGGGCGTGCCGGTCTTCGACAAGGTCATCGTCATCACCGACCGCCGCAACCTGGACGCCCAACTCCGGGAAACGGTCGGCAACTTCGAGCAAACGGCAGGCCTCGTCGTGAAGATCGACGAGAAGCACGGGGCGAAGGGTGAGCAGCTCGCCAAGGCGTTGTCCCGCGACACCGGGAAGATCGTCACCGTCACCCTGCACTCGTTCCCGGCGCTGATCTCGTACATCGAGCGCAACCCCACGGAGATCCGGGGCAGCCACTTCGCGATCATCGTGGACGAGGCCCACTCCTCGCAGTCCGGCGACGCCGCCAAGGACGTACGGGCCGCCCTGCGTGACCTCGGCCTGGACTCCGACTCGGACGACGCGGGCGCGACCACGGTCAAGGCCGAGGGCGCTCCCCTGGACGAGCAGCTCAAGAAGCGGGCCGAGCAGCGCTCCCGCGCCGCGAACCTCTCCTACTTCGCCTTCACCGCCACACCGAAGGCCAAGACCCTCGAACTCTTCGGCACGCTCCAGGACATCGACGGCAAGGCGACCTACCGGCCCTTCCACACGTACTCCATGCGGCAGGCGATCGAGGAGGGCTTCATCCTCGACCCGCTGCGCAACTACGTCACGTACAACACGTACTGGAAGCTGGTGAACCAGAACCCCGACGAGCGGGAGGTCGACCCTTCGAAGGCGAACAGCCTGCTCGCCCGGTACGCGCTGACCCATGACTCGACCGTCGCCCAGCACGCCCAGGTGATCGTGGAGCACTTCGTGGCGCACAGCCGGGGCCGCCTCGGCGGGCGGGCCAAGTCGATGGTGGTGACCGCGTCGCGGCAGTCCGCCGTACAGATGGCGCGCGCCATCAAGAGCTACATCAAGGACCGGGACTACGACACCAAATACCCCGACCTGGGTGTCCTCGTCGCCTTCTCCGGATCGCTCACCGTCGACGGCGAGGAGACCACCGAGCCGAAGGAGAACGGCGGGCTGTCGGAGAGCGCGCTGCCGAAGGCGTTCGCGTACACGCGTGTCGACGACAAGGCCGCCCGAGCCGGTGGTCCGGGCCAGCGCGAGTACAAGATCCTGGTCGTGGCGGAGAAGTACCAGACCGGCTTCGACCAGCCGCTCCTCACGACGATGTACGTCAACAAGACGCTGACCGGCATCTCCGCCGTCCAGACCCTGTCCCGGCTGAACCGCACCGCCGAGCGCAAGACCCAGGCCGACCTGGCGGTCCTCGACTTCGTCAACGACGCCGAGGACATACAGGAGTCCTTCCGCCCGTACTTCGAGGAGGCGAACACCCTCCCCTCCGACCCCAACCTGCTCTACACCGCGCAGAGCCGGGTCATGCAGGCGGCGATGCTGTCCGGGCAGGAGATGGACGAGTTCGCCGCCGCGTACTTCGCCGCCAAGGAGAAGGCGGCGGGCTCGCAGTCCAAGTGGGAGAAGCTGCACGCCGAGCTGTACCGGCTGCTCTCCCCCGCCGTCGCCCGCTTCACCGCGCTGCTCGAAAGCGAGGACGAGGACGACCAGGAGGCGGCGGAGGGCTTCCGCGCCGACCTCAACGACTACGTCAGGAAGTACGGCTTCCTCGCGCAGATCGTCCCCTACCGGGACGCCGAGCTGGAACGGCTGCACCTCTACGGCCGCTACCTCCTCAACCGGCTGCCGCGCCGGGCGGACGGCGGCGTGGACATAGGGGAGGTCGACCTCAGCCATATGCGGGTGGAGAAGACCGGCGAGTACGACGTCTCCCTCGCCCCCGAGGGGCCGGCGACGATGCCGGGCTTCGGCGACGGCTCGGGCGGCGCGAAGGAGGCGGAGAAGTCGCTGCTCTCCGAGTTGATCGAGAAGTTCAACGAACGGTTCGGCACCGAGTTCACCGAGCAGGACGTCATCCGCCCGTTCGAGGAGGCCAAGGCCGACCCGAAGGTGCGGGCGGCGGCCGTCGTCAACGACGAGGAGAACTTCGGCCTCGTCTTCGACAACGTCTTCGCGGACAAGATGGCCGACCACATCGACACCATCGCGGGCATGGGCCGCCAGTACTTCGGCCCCGACAAGGGCTTCAAGTCCAGCCTGGACCGCAGCGCCCGCAAGGCCGCCTGGCGGATGATCCGCCGCGAGGAGGGGCTGGACGACGACATCTGACGTGTACGCCCCGGCTGGGTGACCGGCCGGGGCGTCCTTCGAGAACGTCACCAGCACGGCCGGAAGTACAGGTTTTCCTCCGGCGCCCAGGGGTGGGTGTGCGGGTCGGTCGCCGTGGCCTCGATCTCCTCCGCCGTCAGGCCGGCCTGCGCGGCCGGTGTGCGGTGCCGCTCGTACACGTACGCCGCGTCGAGCCGGTGCGCCGTGCGCAGGACGACCAGCTCACGTCGGCGGTGACCGAGGGTTCCCTCGTGGGTGAGTACGCGGGCGAGGGAGAGCCAGGCCTGAGCCAGGGCGGGGTGGTGGGCGAGGGTGCCGAACAGGTTCTCCCGGCCGGGACCGTCCGCGTGGGAGTCCGCGAGCAGCGACCGCAGGACCGGGGGCCACTCGGACGGAGGGAGGGGAGCGATGCGGGGTGGGACGGGGGTGTGGAGTGCGGGGTGGGCGGGCGACGAGGGCATGAGGGGAGCTTTCGCGTTCGTTCGTACGGGGTTGTGGCCCGCGTCGGGCACTGGTCCGTGTTCCGTGTGAGGCAACGGAGTTGTGTCAGGCGCCGGGCGAGGTCACATCCGGCACCGGAGTCATGTGCGGCACCGGAGCGGACCGCATCCGGCGTCGTTCACCACCGGCAGATCACCACTCCCGCGCTGGCCCCGCTCGCGAAGCCGAACATGCCGACCAGGTCGCCGCGTTGGAGGCGGCCGGTGTCGAGGGCGGTGGCCAGTTGGAGGGGGATGGTGTTGGTCGCCACGTTGCCGTGGGTGGGGAAGGTGGCCAGGATCCGGCTCGGGTCGACGCCCACCCAGTCGCAGACGACGCGGGTGAACGGCACCGACGGCTGGTGCACACAGACGAGGTCCAGGTCGTCGCCCTCGACTCCCAACTCCCCTAGCGCTCCTCGTACTTTGTCCGGCAAGCCGTCGAACGAGGCCGCCAACTGCGCGGAGTCGATGCGCAGATGGCCGAGTCGGCGGTGTTGCGCGTACGGGTTGGGCAGGGTCGCCGCCTGCCAGCCCCAGGAGTTGGCGAAGAAGCGGGAGCCCAGGATGCCCGGCCGGTCGCTCGCCTCGACCAGGAGGGCGGAGCCCATGTCGCCGGTGCTGAGGCTGGGCAGTGCGGTCGACACGTCCGCCGGATCGTCCACCGTCCAGCGGCTTTCGCGGGTACTGACCTCGGCGGTGGCCACCAGCACCCTGCGGTACTGACCGGCCCGGATGAACGCGTCGGCGACCTCCAGGGCGTTGAGGACTCCGTTGCAGGCGTTCTTCAGGTCGAACACGGGACACCGCAGGCCGAGTTTGTCGGCGACGACGTGGGCGGTGGCCGGCTCCTCCATGTCGGCGAGGATGCCCGCGTACAGGAGCAGGTCGATGCCGGCCGGATCGGTGCCGGTGTCCGCCAGCAGGTCGCGCGCCGCGTGGACGGCCAGGTCGGAGGGTTGGTCGAGGTCGTCGGCCACGGTGCGCTCGGCCAGCCCGTACATGCGCTGGAGCACCCCGCGGGACAGCGGGTGGGTGGGATTGCCCGCGCGGAATCGGTCTTCCACCGCGGCCACGCTCTGCCGCCCCTCGGGGATGTGGACGGCCGCGTGAACGATGGTGCTGTGAAAGGTCAATTGGTCATTCCTCGGTGAAGAGCAGCACGACGTTGTGCCCGCCGAACCCGAAGGACTGGCTCACGGCGGCCCTGACGCGCTGGGCACGGGGCTGGCCCGTCACACAGTCCAGGTCGAAGGCGAGGTTGCCTGGCGTGAGGTTGGCGATCGGCGGCACGGTGGAGTGCCTGATGGTCAGTGCCGTCAGCGCCGCCTCGATCGCGCCCGCGGCACCGAGACTGTGCCCGAGGACCCCCTTGGCGGCGGTGACGCTGGGGCGGTGCGGGAGCACGCGGCCGATCATCTCGGCCTCGGTCAGGTCGTTGAGGGGCGTCGAGGTGCCGTGGGCGTTGACGTGGTCGACGTCCGCGGGACACAGGTCCGCCTCCGCGAGCGCCGCCCGCAGCGCGGTCTCGGCATGAACTCCGCCGGGGGAAGGGGCAGTTGGGTGGTACGCGTCCGAGGTGAGGCCGGCGCCCGCGAGCTGGGCGTAGGCACGTCGGCCGCGCGCCCGCGCGTCCTCCGGCCGTTCCAGTACGAGTACTGCGGCGCCCTCGGAGATCACGAAGCCGTCCCGGTCCGCCGCGAAGGGCCGTGAGGCCGCCCCGGGGTCGCCGGTGCGGGACGACAGCGCCCCCATCCGCTGGAAGCCGGACGTGATCACCGGGGTGACGGCGGCCTCCGCGCCGCCCGCGACCGCGACGTCGCACAGCCCGGCCAGGAGCAGATGGCGTGCCGTGGCCAGGGCGCTCGCCCCGGACGCGCACGCGGTCTCCGTGGCCAGCGACGGGCCGCGGGCACCCAGGTCCAGCAGCACCTCGCCCGCCGCCATGTTGGGGATCAGCATGGGCACGAGCGCGGGAGAGACCAGCTCGGGTCCTCCGTGGTGGTGGCGGAGGGTCTGGTCCTCCAGGTGCGCGGCGCCGGCGAGACCCGAACCGATCACTACGGCGACGGGTCTGGTCCTCCAGGTGCGCGGCGCCGGCGAGACCCGAACCGATCACTACGGCGACCCGCGCGCCGTCCCACGCGGTGGGGTCGAGGCCCGCGTCGGAGACCGCCTCGCGCGCCGCGAGTACGGCGAGCCGGGTGAAGTGGCCCATGCGCCAGGCCTTGCCGCCGCCGATGCGGGCCTGCTCCGGCGTCATCGCCGGAACCCGGCAGGAGAAGTCGACGGCGCATTCCTTGAGTTCGGGGTCCGCCGTCGCGACGGAACGGCCGCGCAGGATCCCCACCCATGTCGACTCCCGGCCGACACCGGCCGGGGTGATCAGACCCAGACCGGTGACGGATACGGGCGTACGCAGGGCGGTCATCGGGCCCGCCATCAGGCCCGCTTGGCGTTCAGCGCGGCGACGAGCTCACCGACCGTGCTGTGCTTGGCCGCCTCGTCCTCCTCCACTGGGACACCCAGCTCCTCCTGGAGCGCCAGGGCGAGTTCGGCCAGCGCGAGGGAGTCGAGGTCGAGACTCTCCAGGGTGGCCTCCGGACGAATGCTCTCTGGGCTGACCTCGAACTTCTGCGTCAGTACGGCGGTTACGGCGGTCTGGGCGGGGGACATGGACGTTCCTTTCAGCGGGAGCGACGGGGTAGATGGGTTCAACGGGATCGGCAGGCGCAACGGGGTTGATGGCCATGGGGCCTGGGCCATGGGGCCTGGGCCATGGGGCCTGGGCCATGGGGCCTGGGCCGGGACATGGAGGCGTGGGCCGGTGGGCGGGGTCCTGAGGATGAGGGGGACGGGCAGGGAGTGGCCGGGACGCCTTGGGACGGGCGGTGACAGACGGCGGCAGGCGACGACAGACGGGCGTCAGGCGAGCGGGGCGGCCCACGTGGGCGAGGCGGCACCGTCCACATGCGGCACGGGTGGCAGCTCCGGCCACAGCAGTGCGGCCGAACCCCAGGTGAGCCCGGCCCCGAAGGCCGTCAGCAGTACGCGCTGTCCACCGCGCAGTTCGCCCCGGGCCGCGGCGTCGGCCAGGGCAAGGGGGATGGAGGCGGCGCCGGTGTTCCCGACCCGCTCGATGTTGGTGATGTGCCGGTGGGCGGGTACGGGGATGCGGGCCCCGACGGCGGACAGGATCCGGGCGTTGGCCTGGTGGGCGCAGAAGTGGTCGACGTCCTCGGCCGACCAGTCCGCGTGCTTGAGTACGGTCCGGGCGGACTGGGACATGCGCGTGACCGCGTGCTGGAACACCTCGCGTCCCTGCATACGGAAGTAGCGGTCGTCCGGGCCGTAGCCGTCGGGACGGGCGCGCTCCAGTGCGCCGCCGCCGGGCACCTGGATGAGGGTGTCGCCGGAGCCGTCGCTGCCGAGGTCGAACGCCACGACGCTGCCCGGCTCGCCCTCGGCTCCGCGCCGCAGTACGGCCGCCGCGGCGCCGTCGGCGAACACGATTCCGGCGGAACGGTCCTGCGGGGCGATGAGGGTCGAGTACACCTCGGCGGCGACCAGCAGCACGCGTTCGGCGCACCCGGAGGCCAGGGCGCCGGCCGCGGTGGCGAGCCCGTAGACGAATCCGCTGCACGCGGCGGACACGTCCCACGCGGCCGCCCCGCCGAGGCCGAGGCGCGTGGCCAGCCGGGGCGCCATGGCAGGCATCGGCCGGTCGGGAGTGGAGGTGGCGACGACGACGGCATCCACCAGCGGACGGCCGGCGACGGTCAGTGCCTTGCGGGCGGCCTCCAGCGCGAGATCGCCGGTGGCCACGCCGGGGGCCGCCCAGCGTCGCTCGCCGATGCCGCTGCGTCTGCGTACCCAGGCGTCGTCGACACCCCACGCGACGGGCAGATCGTCGTTGGCCACCGTGCGCGGGGGAACGAAGCCTGCGATGCCTTCGAGAACAGCCACTGTCACCGGGTGGCTCCACCGCGTCCGGCCGACAGCCGCGTCATCAAGAAGGGTTCCGCGCAAGGGAATTGGAAGGTCACACATGCCTCAATGGAGAGTGATCTTGAACGAGCGGCACGACTTTAGATCGGATCAAGATCACGCCGAGCCGCGACACCATCCGAACTGATGAGCCACCCACCCCGACTGGCCGAAAAGTGCCAGCTCAGTGACCGGAATGCAGAAACGTCACGGCCGTTGCGCCATTTGTTTGTCACTCGAAAGACGTCAACGGCGGACAACCATTCGAGAGCTGCCGGATTGCGCCCCCCTGGTCCGAGACGGGCGGGCGGACGTGATCGGTCGGGGGTCCGCCTGGTGTGTCAGTTCGTACTGAGTGGTGTGCTCTCCTCGGCGTCGAGCTGGTGGTCCGCCCAGATGTAGCTTTCGGGGAGCAGGTCGGTGACGGGTACCGTCCGGGGGCCGTCGTTCGTTCCGACGATGACCTTGAGTGCCGGGAAGTAGTCAAGAAGGACCTGGCGGCAGCGGCCGCACGGGGGCACGACGCCTCGGTCGCGGTCGCCCACGGCGACGATGGTGTCCAGGTCATGGACACCCTGGGCGGCGGCGGTGCCGATCAGGACCAGCTCCGCGCAGGGCCCTCCGGTGAAGTGATAGGCGTTCACCGCGGTGACGATCCGGCCGTCCCGGGCGCGGGCCGCGGCGGCCATGGTGTGGTTGTCGCCCCGGCAGCGGGTGGCAGCGATGTGTGCTGCTGCCCGGATCAGTTCGTCGTCGACACGGTCGGTCTTTGGGGTCATCTTCTCTGCCTTCACGCGGTGTCGGTCCCTCGACAGCTTCCGTCGCACTCGTCATGCCTGGCCAATGCCCGAGTTCAGTTGGCCGACCGCTCTCAGGTGCCGTCCCCTGAGTCCATCGAGCAAAGCCGGCCGGCAACCGTCTCCGCGCTGCCCGTTGGATCTCACGTCGGCGGACGAGTCGTCGGGCGCCGGCCGTTCGGGGTGTTCCTCCTGATCGACGGCGTACCCAACGCCCTTGGCCTTGCTGAGATCACCGCCATGCCGCACAGGACGGAACTGCCCGTCGTGGGTACCACCGTCGCCGGCGTGGTGCTCTGGCACGCGGAGCGCAACCTCCAGGTGAAGACCAAGCTCGACGAATGGGACCTGCCCGGCTGAGCCCCTCCGGGGCGCCGCCGCTCGCACCACCGCTCGCACCACAGCCGCACCGGATCGATCACCGGCACCGGGCGGGCCCCGGTCATCCCGTCCGCCCCGAAGGCGGTTCGTCGAACAGGTCGAGTTCGGTGCTGGTCGGGGCCTCGAAGAGTTCTGCGTACGGCTCGAGCATCTCGCGAGTGATCCGGGCCGTCCCCCGCTCGTCCTTCTCGTTGCGGGCGTCGAGGCGGCGGCACAGTTCGTCGATCGGCGCCGCCAGGTAGTGCAGTTCGACGGGTACGCCGAGTGCGCGTGCCCCGAGGCGTTTCTCGTCCCGCTCGGAGCGTGACCAGAAGCCGAACTCCAGGATCACAGTCTGACCGAGCTTCAACAGCTCCTGGGCATGCTGGGAGAACCGCCTCTCCAGCCGGTCTCGCGCCCGCACATCGAACAAGTCGAAGCCGAGATCCACCATCCATTCGTCCGGGCACAGACGCACGGCCGGAATCTCGCTCGCCAGGCGCCTGGCCAGCGTCGTCTTCCCGGAACCAGGGAGTCCGCACAGCAGAATCAGGCTCGGCTCGTGTCCCGCGTCCACCAGGTTCCTCCACAGCGCCTCAGGCTCATCAACGCCGCACATGCTGACGCAGCCGAGCCGAACCATGGAACTGGATTTCAGTGACACGGGTCCGGAAGCGGAAGCGGAGCCCAACCGGCCGGCGACGGATCGACAGACCGACCGGCTGACCGGCTGACCGGCCACCCGCCATCCCCCACCTCCGCCCTCAACCCTCAACCCTCAACCAGGTGCAACACAGCTCAGACCAGCTCAGGTTGCCGTTCCGGTTGTCGTGACGGGGTGGTCCTCGGCTCCCACTGTGCGGTGGTCCTCGCGTAGCCGTAGATCACCGACGTCATCGCCAGGACGAGGAGGGGTCCGTACAGCCACGGATGCCTGGCCATCTCCAGCGGCAGGTAGCGGTAGGACGTCAGGAGTGCGGCGAAGACGGTGGTGCCGTAGGCGACCAGTCGGAGCCCCGGTCGGTCCCAGCCGCGGTCGAACGAGCGGAGAGCCGCCTCGATCGTGAGCGTGAACACCACGCCGGCGATGAGGTCCACGCCGTAGTGGTAGCCGAATCCCAGCGTTGCGCCGAGCGTGGCCACCAGCCAGAACGTTCCTGCGAATCGCAGAGCCCGCGGGGCCTTCCGGGAGTGGATGAAGATCGCGGTGGCCCATGCCGTGTGCAGGCTGGGCATGCAGTTGCGTGGGGTGACCTCGTCGAACGGCATGGGGTGCGGGGTACTGATCGGCGGCAGCGTCTGCGGCCACAGGTTGGCCACCGCCCATTGCCCGCTGGGCGGCGCTTCCGGCCACAGGCCGACCGACGACCAGTGCTCGACGCCGGTGCCGTAGGCGAAGACCGGTCCGACCACCGGGAAGATCATGTAGATGGAGGGCCCGAGGAGGCCGATCACCAGGAACGTACGCACCAGATGGTGGCGTGGGAAGCGGCGCTCGGCCGCCACGTTGCGCAGTTGGTACAGCGCGACGACGACCGCGGCCACCGCGAGCTGCCCGTAGACGATGTTGAGGAGATTGGAGCCGACCGGGCCCGTGGCCGCGACGAGCCGGCCCACCAGCCACGACGGGTTGCCCAGTGCGTGATCGGCGGTCGCCACGTACTGGTCGAGCACCCCTGGGCGGGTCCTGGCGGTGATGAGCAGCCAGGTGTCGCCGGTCTTGCGGCCGGCCACCAGCAGCAGGCCCATCCCGACGCCCTTCAGCAGCAGGACGCGTTCCCGGCCGGTACGGCGGGTGACGGCGACGACCGCGCCGCCCAGGATCACCCACAACGCGCCGTTTCCGAAGGGGTGGCCGTCGGTCACCCTGGCGTCCGCCGCCCACCGGACCGCCGCGAAGGCGATGTCGACACCGATCGCGGCGCCGGCGGCGATGAACCGTTGCCGCCAGGTGAGTACCACCATCATCAAGGCCATACCGGCATACAACAGAAAGCCTGATTTGGGAGCGAATATCACCTCTCGCGCCTGATTGGTGATCGGCCCCGGCTCGCCGTAGTGGCGTGCGGCGATCTCCAGCGCGACAAGGAATCCGAGGCCCACGACAGCCGCCACGGCCCAGAGTCCCGCCCGTGACCCGCGCCACGCGGAGAACGTAATTCCGCGTCTTATTCGCGAGAAGTCCCGCGATGTTATGTATCTCAATTTTCAGCCGATTTAATAGATTTTAGTCAAAGGTCGGAGTGGGTTTCGCTTGCCTCCTTCCAGTCGTGGCCGCTCCCTCCCTGATGGAGAACGGCCGCCCGACGGGGGAAGACGGAAAGACTACGGTCCGGGTTCCGGACGACGTTGAGGCCGGTCTCCTTCACCTCTCCGCGGGACAGGTGAAGGACGGTCGCCAGGATCGGGAGTACGAGGAAGCCGAGTGCGGCGAACATCGCGAGGGCGGGGGCCGTCCCCGTGAGCGGCGGTAGTACGAGGCCTGCGGCGCCGAGGATCTCGATGGCGCCGATGGCCCGGACCGCGCCCATCGGAACCGGACGGCGTACGACACGGAGCGTCCCTGAGACCCCGGTCGCGGTGGGCCGGGGTCACTGGGGCGACTGAGAGCCGCTCACTGCCCCAACGGCGCCGGTGGTGTGGCGTCCGGGACGGCGGCGGTCGGAGCCGGTGGGTGTGCGGTCTTCGTCCGTTCTTTCGTGAGGGCGGCCGTGATGGTGCGGGCCAGGAGGGGATCGGCCGGGAGGACGTGGGAGGCGAACCAGCGGGCGGACGACGGGTCCGGGGACGGTTCCACGAACTCCGCGCCCGCGTAGTCGTCGAGCGGCGGATCGTAGATGTAGCCCGCGACCACTCCGTGTCTCACGAGGCGCTGCACGAGGGCGTCGCGGTCGTGGACCAGGAGCGGGACCCGGAAGAGCGGGAGCGGGCGGCCCCGTGCCGCGCCGTCGCGGAGTGCCGGTGAGGCCCAGGCCGTGCCTGAGAGGACGCTGACGCCTGCTCGGCGGCGGGTGAGGCTCTCGTCGAGCAGCGCCATGCGGAGCTTCAACTGCCCGCGGACCAGGGCTCCGTGGCGCGTCCGGAAGTCGTGGAGGTCCACGCGTATCCATGGCTCGTACGCGGTCAGGCTCGGCGCCCGGAGTGCGCTGGCGGCGAGCCGGGGCGCGTGCAGGGCCATGCGGAAGTCGTCGCGTTCGAGGAGGCCGAGGCGTTGCATCGTCCGCCAGGCCGGGCGCACCAGGTGCAGGGTGCGGACGGCCGAACGCGCCAGTGGGCGCAGGGCCGTGGCCAGGTCGCCGGCCAGGCGGCCCGGGACCAGGAGGTCGTCCCGCAGCAGCTCCAGTTCCCGGCGGGTGCGCGCGTCCTCCACGGCCAGGAAGCCGCCCGCCATCGCCGCCACGTGCTTGGAGAGGCTGAAGGCCGCCGCCGTTCCGAACGTCCCGATCGGCTGACCGTCCAGGTGCGTGCCGATCGCGTGCGCGGCGTCCTCGATGAGGGGTATCCCCAACTCCTCGCAGCGCAGGCGCAGTTCGACGACCCGGTCCGGCATGCCGTACAGGTTCGTGGTGAGGACGGCGTCCACGCTGCGCCACGTCGACTCCGGTACGGCGGCCGGGTCGATGTTGCCGTCCCGGACCGACACGGGGGCCAGCACCGGGCGCAGTCCGGCCGCGAGGACGACGAAGAGGATCACGTCGTCGTTCACCGGTGACATCAGCACCCGTCCGCCCGGACGGCACCAGCGTCGCAGTGCCAGGTACAGGGCCAGGCGCGCCGAGGGCGTGTAGACGCACTCCCGTCCGAGCCTGCGTGCCATCGTCGCGGCGAGCCGCGATCCGTACGTCATCGTCACCTCTTCCGCCTCGGGGCCACGGGGCTCTGCGCGTTCGCGCTCCGCTGCTGGACGGCAGTGCCCCGCGGGTTCGCGTTGCCCTGCGGGTTCGCGGTGCCCCGCCGGTCCGCGTTCCGTCGCGGGGCAGTGCCGGAGCCCGTGCCCATGCGGCCCGTCGTACGCAGCGTGCCGACCGTCTTCAGCAGCCGGTCGGCCGGTTCCCGCAGCCGCGGATGGGCCAGGACCGTGTTCCGCAGCCCGCGCACCGGCCTGCGCCACAGCCGGTGTGCCGTGGCCACCGGGTGGGGGCGGACCGCGAAGCCCTCACCGACGCGCAGTTCGCGGGTCTTGAGCCAGTCCTTCCACTCCTTGTCGCCGCGCCCCAGGTCCATGAGCCGCACACCGTCCCGGCCGGCGGCCTCGGCCATGCGCAGGTGCATGATCAGGCCGGGCGAGTAGTACTGGAGGTCGGGGTCGTACGCGGTGAACCACGGCGCGAACACCGTGCGCGACCTCGGCCCGAAGTGCGCGGCCACCGGCCGGTCGCCCGCGTACACCACGGACAGCACCCCGGTGAAGTGCTCCTCGCGGACCTGGAACAGCTGCTCCACCAGCTCCACGATCCACGGCCGCGCGAACCGGTCCATCCGTCCCGTCCTGCGGTACTGGGCGGACTTCCACCGCATGAGCGTGCGCAGCGCCCCCTGATCGCGCTCGTCGAAGACGAACCGCATCTCGCCCAGGTCGCGCCCCAGCCGCCGTTCCTTCTTCAGCGTCGTCTTGGCCAGCCCCGGGTACGCGCCGCGCAGCCACTCCGCATAGCCCGCGTCGTCGCCGTCCTTCAGGTCGATGGCCGGCGAGGCGAACGTCCCCGTGACGTACGCCCCGAAGGGCTTCTGCTCCTCGACGAGGTGGTCGAACTCGAAGACCGAGAGACCGCAGGCCCGCAGCAGTTCCCGGGTGTCCCAGGTGACGCCGGGCCGGTGCACGAGGGCCTGGGCGTCGGACAGACCGAGCCCGACGGCCCGGCCCACCCCCAAGGCGTTGCGCTCGTACGGGAGGAAGCCGACTGCCTCTCCGCCCTCGTGCAGGACCGCCACCCGCGCCCCGCCGCGGTGCCGGCCGATCCCCGCCGCGAACTCCGGTGCCAGGAAGGGGTTCGCGTAGTCCGGTGACTCGTCCATCGCGCGGTGCCAGGCCCGGCGCAGTGGGATGCTCAGTTCCTCGGGTCTGTGGATCGTGATGGTGCTCATGGACCGCACGGGCGCCCCCCCATTCCCCCATGACGCGCTCTCCGCGTCCCGCCCCCGCCTCGAACTGTTCGGCGGGGCTCAAACGTCGCGAAACAGCACGCACGCTGTCAAGGGTGGTGTGAGTAATGGAAGCGTCACGGATCGGACTGCCCGGTCCGCACGCGGAACGAGCCCCCGCCGGCCACCGTCCGCCTCAGGTGAATCGGTGCCCTGATTGCCCTACAGTGTGAGGATCTTGTGATGTCAACAACGGGGGCACACCATGGCGCTGTTCGGAAACGCGCACACCATCGATCCGGCGAAGGCCCAGCACGACTACGCGCGGCTGCTCGGGCAGGACGAGCAGGTGTACGCGGCGTACCTGCTGATACGCGACACCATCCTCTTCACCGACCGCCGTCTCATCCTGGTCGACAAGCAGGGCATCACCGGCAAGAAGACGGAGTACCACTCCGTCCCGTACCGCAGCATCACCCACTTCTCCGTCGAGACCGCGGGCCACTTCGACCTCGACGCCGAGCTGAAGATCTGGATCTCCGGCACCCCGGCACCGATCGAGAAGACCTTCACCAAGGGCGTGGACATCTACGAAGTGCAGGCGATCCTCACGCAGTTCGTGGCGCGCTAGCCGCGCGGGGTGCGGGGCCCAGCCCCCGCGCCAGGCTCACCGTCACGGCGATCGACGCCAGCGCGATCACCGTCATCGCCGTGCCCGGTGACGTCAGTTGGGCCGTCGCGCCCGCCAGGGCCTCAGCCGGCTGCTCGGGGCGGGGCGGGCGTCCTCGTCCTGCTCGACTCCCCCATGAGCACGAGCCAGGTGGTGGCCGTCACCGGCCAGGGGCTCGGCTCGGTCGGCCGCCACCTCAAGGTCCTGCTCGACGCGCGGCTCGTCGAGCGGCGGCGCTCCGGGCGGTCGGTCCTCTACTACCGCACCCCCGCGGGCGAGGTTCTTGTCGGGGTCCAGGGTGACGGGGGCGCCGCCCGTGCCCCTTCGGACCGGAGTTAGCATCCGTTTATGACTACTGACTCAGTTCTCGACGTCGACATCGATGCCCTGCAGGGCGGTTCCGCGGACCTCGGCCAGTACAAGGGCCAGGCCGTGCTCATCGTCAACGTGGCCTCCAAGTGCGGGCTCACCCCCCAGTACGGGGGCCTGGAGCGACTGCAGGAGCGGTACTCCGCCCAGGGGTTCACCGTGCTCGGCGTGCCCTGCAACCAGTTCATGGGCCAGGAGCCCGGCACGTCCGAGGAGATCGCGGAGTTCTGCTCGGCGACGTACGGCGTGACCTTCCCGATGACCGAGAAGGTCGACGTGAACGGGGACGGGCGGCACGCGCTGTACGAGCGGCTCACCGGTTTCGCGGACGGCGAGGGGCACAGCGGCGACATCCGCTGGAACTTCGAGAAGTTCCTGATCGGCAGGGACGGCACGGTGGTCGCCCGCTTCTCCCCGCAGACCGAGCCGGAGTCGGCCGAGGTCGTGGCGGCCGTGGAGGCACTCGTCGCCTGACGCGGCGGCTCCCGTCGGTTGCCGTCGCCCGCCGCGGCGGCTCCCGCCGGTTGACCTTGCCCCTGGGGCAAGGGGCACCGTCCTCCCCGCCGGGCGGCAGTCGCCCGGTGACGGAGGATGGGCCCGTGGAACCCGTGACCGACACGACCGACGCGTTGCCCCCGGCCGAGGGCCTGCTCACGATCGGCGCGTTCGCCGCCCGTGCGCGGCTCTCGCCGAAGGCGCTGCGGCTGTACGACCGGCTGGGCCTGCTGCGCCCCGCGCACGTCGACGACACGACCGGCTACCGCTACTACCGCGCCGCCCAGGTCGAACGCGCCCGCCTGGTCTTCCTGCTGCGCGGACTCGACATGCCGCTCGCCCGGATCGCCGAGGTCGTGGAGCGGCAGGAGACCGACGGGCAGGCGGCCGCGGACCTCGTGACCGCCTACTGGGCGGACGTCGAGGAGCGCCTCGCCGGGCAGCGGACACACACACCACACACTCGCGCACTACCTCCTTGACATCCTCCCCCTCTTAAAAAAGAAAGAGGGGGATTCCAACCCGGATGGGTTGAGGTTCACGGACGCTCGAACGGCTGGTGGCCGTTGTCATCCCTCCGGCACCGGCTGATCGCCGGGGGCGGGGGAACCCGCCCTGTCCTGCCGCGACGTTGACTGCTGCGTTCTCGTCGGCGTTGCAGGTGAACCCGCAGGACACGCAGACGAAGTCGGCTTGGCTCTTGCGCGACTTCTTCTCGATCCATCCGCAGGCGCTGCATCGCAGTGAGGTGAAGGGTGCGGGGATGTCTTCGACCCGGCCGGGAGCCTTGTGCTCGGTGCGCTGCCGGAGCAGGCCCCAGCCCTGGGCGAGGATCGCGCGGTTGAGCCCGGCCTTCTGTCGGACCTTCTTCCCCGGCTCGGCCAGGGTGCCCTTGGCCGAGCCGGTCATGTTCTTGATGTTCAGCTTCTCGAACCGCACGAGATCGTAGGTGCGGGCGAGCATAGTACTGGTCTTCTCGCACCAGTCCTTGCGCCGGTCGGCTTCGCGCGCCTTGAGTTTGGCGACCTTGGCGTACTCGGCGGTCTTTGCCTCGCTGCCCTTCGGGGCACGAGCGGCACGCCGCTGGTGCTTGCGGATCTGGGCACGTTCCTTGACGGTGAGCTGCGGGCAGTTCAGCTTCCGGCCGTCGGAGAGGGCGACGGTGATCTTCACACCCCGGTCGATGCCGATCACCTCACCCGTGCCGGGCGCGTCGACCGGCTCGGGGATCACGGCGAACGCGATGTGCCATTGATTGTTCCGGTAGGTGACGCGGAACGATTTCGCCTCCGGCAGCTCGGCGCGGGTGAGGCGGAAGCGCACCCAGCCGCAACCGGGCACCTTGACATGAGCCCACCGGCGGTTGAGCTTCTGCACCACGACGGACCGGCCCATGACCTGCTTGCCGGTCTTCGTATTCAGCTTCGGCGAACCGTCCTCGTTGCACTCCGGTACGCGGTCGGTGCCGATGACGCGGAAGCCCTCGTGCACGTACTTCTTCCGCCACGTCGGCCCACCGAAGCCGGAGGTGAACTTGGCGTTCCTGGCCTTGGCGAAGTCCTTCAACGCCTGCTGCTGCACGTCCGCGTTCCCGGCCCCGAGCCATTCGCTGTCACGCCGGGCCTCGGTGAGCTGGCGGCACTGCTCGGCGAAGCCGGGCGCGGCCTTGCGGCCCTTGTACCAGTGCGAGTGCTGCTCGACCGCGAGATTCCACACGTACCGGGCGTGCCCGCAGTGCAAAAGCATCTGCTCTCCCTGCGCACGCGTCGGGTACATACGGAACCTCGCCATGGGTTGATTATGGGTCTAGTCTGGGCCCATGGTCAACTTCAATCTTCGACTCCCCGACGATCTACACGAAGCCATCAAGGCCGCGGCGGTTCGCGAGGGGCGCTCCCAGCACGGCCAGATTCTGTGGTACCTGCGCCTTGCGACCGGCCTGAGTGAGACGCCGAATCGCCCTGACGGCGATTCGGCCATCCCTGCCCCGCTCCGCGGGAGCGAGCATTCGCCCCGGCCCTGAAGGACCGGGCAACCTCCCCGAAAGCAAGGTGGACGGCTTTCCGGAAGGAGTTCCGAGTTGTACGCGACATTCGAGGTCCACACCATGGACGTACCGGAGCAGTGGGTCCTCACCGAGAACCGGCACACCCTCGTGGAGGAGCTGCCCGTCTGGATCCCGGCGTCGCTGGGACGGCTGGAGGCGGCGGCGAAGGAGTGCGGCGGCACGACGGGCGCGCCCTTCGTCGTCTACTACTCCGAGGTCTCGCAGGAGAGCGACGGCCCCGTCGAGTCCTGCGTCCCCGTCGCCGACCCGGTCGCCGCCCGCACCTGGGCCGCCCAGCACGCCCGCGCCTGGAACACGACGGCCCGCCTCGAACCCGCCCGCCGCCTCGCCTGCACCCGCATCACCAAGGCCCAGGTCGCCAACCCCCAGATCCACGCCGCCTACGAGGCAGTGGAGTCCTGGCTGACCAAGGAAGGCCACACCTACGCGGGCCCCTGCCGAGAGATCTACTTCACGGACTGGGACGAGTCGGGCCCGGAGGACGAGGTCTGCGACGTGGCGTTCCCGATAGCCCCGTAGGGGCTCCTTAGGGCCGCGGGGAACAGCGCAATCTTTTGTCTTTCAGGGGCGCGGGGCTGTATCGATTTGCGGCTCCGCCGCGTGGGCGCGACCAGCCCAGTCGAACCCGCACCCGACAACGAACCCCGCGGAAGCGTTACCCACGACTCCCGCGGACGGCGTCCCTCATCTCCTCAGGACACCCCGTCCCCCGCGGCAACTGATAAGGCGCAGCCAACCGATACGTGCCGGCCCGCGGAGCGAGAAGCTCAGTCCACTTGTCCCCGTTGACATCCTCCTCCGTCTCCATCAGACACCCGTTGACGTTCTCGTACGTCTTCGGCAGCTCGTCGTCGTCCTCCCGCAGCCGCTTCGACTCCGCGGTCTCCTGAGGCGGCTTCACGCTCTTGCCCTCCGCGTCGACGAGCCCGAGCCACGGCGAGTACGGGATCCGGATGAGCACCCGCCCCGCCCGCTTCACCTCGATGGTCAGCTCACCCTGCTCGGCCCGGTCGACGACGGCGGGCGGGTCGGCCATCGGGGTGGGGTCGGTGACCTGGAAGAGCTGCCAGTTGGCGTCACCCCAGACCTGCTTCAGATACGGCATCCCGCGCTGCACGAGCTCCCGCTCGCGCTCACCGCCGTCGCCGTCGGGCTCGCCCTTGGGGACGACGACGAAGTGGACGGCCCAGCGCCGCAGCCACTCGTGGTAGTTCGCGGAGTTGAGGGTGTCGTCGTAGAAGAGGGGGTTGCGCTCCATGTCCGCCTGCCGGTTCCAGCCGCGGGCGAGGTTGACGTACGGGGCGAGGGCGGACGCCTCCCGGTGGGAGCGGGCCGGTACGACCTCGACGCGGCCCTTCTCGGCACCGACGACCTGGAGCTGGTTGACCAGCGGGGCCAGTTCGCGGGCCCAGGACGCCGCGGGAGTCGTATGCACTATGTCGTCGACGGCCTTGAAGCCGATCCAGGCGTTCATGCCCACGAAGGTGACGACGATCGCGTACCACTTGCGCGAGCGCGGCACGGTGAAGGGCAGCGCGGCGATCAGCACGACGCCCGCCAGGAGCATGGGCAGGCGGCTGATGTTGGAGCCGATCTGCGAGCTGATCAGCCAGACGAGGAGGACGGAGAGGCCGTACACCGCCGCCGTGATCCGGACCGTCTTCCACTCCTTGGGGACGAGGAGGAAGACGAACACCGAGTACGAGAACGGCAGCAGGACCGAGGCCCACAGCATCGGCTGCGTACCGGAGAAGGGGAACAGCCAGGCGGAGACGCCCACGACGGCGGCGGGTGCGAGGCCCAGCGCGTACGCGCCCGGGCGGCGCTTCTGCAGGAAGAGCGCCACCGCGACGAAGCCCACGAAGAGCCCGGCGACGGGTGACGCGGCGGTCGCGAGCGCGGCGAGGGGCGCGGCGCACAGGGCCTTGGCCCAGCGTTTGTAGCGCCAGCGGTACGGCCAGCAGAAGACGACGGCGGTCGCGCCGAGCGCGAAGACCATGCCGAGGCCGAAGGTCACGCGTCCCGAGGCCGCGTTGCACAGCAGCGCGAACACTCCGGCGAGCGACGGCCACACCGGGTTCCGTACGGCCCTGGTGCGCATCAGGATCAGCGTGAGCAGCCCGGCGGAGATCGTCCCCGCGATCATCAGGGTCGTACGCACGCCGAGCACGGCCATCAGATACGGCGACACCACGCTGTACGACACCGGGTGCATCCCGCCGTACCAGGCCAGGTTGTACGCCGAACCCGGGTTCCGCCCGACGAACTCGGCCCAGGCGTCCTGCGCCGCGAGGTCGCCCCCACTGTTCGCGAACGTGAAGAACCAGATGACGTGCAGGATGCCGGAGAGCGCGGTGGCGAGGGTCGCGGGGTGCCGAAGGAAGCGGTGAAGGCGAGTCGTCTCTTGAACGCCGTCGGGGTCCGCGCGGTGCTCAACGTCCTCGACGTCCTCGACGTCCTCGGAGTCGGAGGCGTCGGAGGCGTCGGGGAGTTCGGCGGATCCGGAGGTCTCCGGAACAACCTCGGCCGACTCGGAGAAGTCGGAGGAGTGGGAGGCCTCAGAAGTGTCAGAGACGTCAGAGGCGTCGTCCGATCCGGGGCGTTCAACGTTCCGCGTACGCAGGCGTATTCGCTGGCCGGCTTCTTGGCCCGGCTCGGCGTCGTCGGCGTGCGTCGGCTCCGCTGTCGCCACGTGAAGGCACTCCCGTGTCCCGTTGTTTCACTGCTCGGCCGGGCCCCGCGGCGGGCGACCTTGCCCTTCTCGCGACGCTAGCACGCGCCCCGGCCCAGAGCGCCGGGGCGGTACTCCGTCGGCGGGGTACGACCGTTTCGGCACGGCTTGGGAGCATTACGCCCCCAAGCCGCCGCGGTTGCGTACGTCCCGTCAGCTCACCCTGGTGAGCTTGGGCCCGTAGCCCGGTTCGACGAGGTCCGACTTGAGCGCGACCGGCACCTCGACCGCGTTGCCGCTCGTGCCGTCACCGACGCTCAGGGAGCCGACCTCGGTTCCCGCCTTGGCCTCGTGCGGGATGGCCGTGCCGTCCTCGCCCAGCTTCAGCTTGACGGTCTGTCCGGCCCAGCCCACCGCGGAGACGTCCTTCGTGGCGACGACCGGCGTGCGACCGCCGAGCCCGTCGTCCACGTACCCCACGACGTCCCCCTTCTTCAGGATCTTCCGCGAGGTCAGCGCCTCCTGGGCGGCGATCATCGCCTCCTTGCTGACCGCGTTGACCGTGTCGATGATCGGCGGCTTGTGCTGGCCGAGGACCGCGCCGACGACGATGACGTTCTCACCGCCGACCTCCTGGGTGGCGGCGAACAGCAGGTTGCCGCCGGCCTTGGTGGTGGAGCCGGTCTTGATGCCGATGGCGTTGTTGTACGGCACGAGGCGGTTGTAGTTGTCCCACTTCTTGCCCGACGGGTCCACCCAGGTCGGCAGCTTGGTGATGTCCACCAGCGCCTGGATCCGCACCAGCTGGTTGCCGAGCTTCACCTGGTCCTCGGCGGTGGAGACGGTGGTCTCCTTCAGCCCCGAGGGGTCGGTGTACGTCGTGTTGGTCATCCCGAGGTCCTTGGCGGCGGCGTTCATCTTCTCGACGAACTCCTTCTCGGAACCGCCCGTGTCCCAACGGGCCAGCAGCCGCGCGATGTTGTTCGCGGAGGGGATCATGATGGCCGCGAGGGCGTCCTTCTCGGTGAGGACGTCGCCCTCCTTGACGGTGTTGAGCGTCGACTCGTTCTGCGCGTCGTAGCCGCCCTCCGTCTCCGCCTTCGCGTCGACGGGGATCTTCGCGCCGTCCTGGCCGGGCTTCAGCGGGTGCTCCTTGAGGATCACGTACGCCGTCATGGCCTTGGCGACCGAGCCGATGGCGACCGGCTTCTGCTCACCGAACTTGTCGACCGTGCCGATGCCGTTCACGTCCATCCAGCCCTGGCCCTCGCCGGGCCACGGGAGGGAGACCTTGTTCCCCTCGAAGGCGTACGACTCGTCGGCCGTCAGCGCGAGCGTGGGGGTGGGCAGCGGGCGTACGGCCTGTACGACTGCAAACACCACGGCCAGCAGCAGCACCAGCGGCGTCCAGATCTTGACCCGCCGCACGATCGTCCGCACCGGGGTCTGCCGGGGCGCCGGCGTGTTCGTCAGCTCCGCCAGCAGGTCCAACGGGGGCTTCGGCGGCAGGGGTTGCTGGGTCGTCCGCTCGGGACCGACCTGCGGGACGACGGCCGTCTCGGCGGCCGGCGGAACCGACGGCGGCGCGACCGGCCGCGCCTTCGGCGGCGCGGGCTCGTCGAGCGGCTTGAGGGCTACGAATTTGCTGGTGCGCTCGGACTCCGACTCGGCGGAGGGCGCGGAGGGCTTGGCCGCCCAGGCCGGAGCAGGCTTGCCCTCGGCGGCGCGGTCGGCGCCCTTGCCGGGCTCAGCGCTCTTGCCGGGCTCGGCACCCTTGCCGGGGTCGGTCGCCGTGCCCTTGTCCGCCCCGGAATCGGCTCCGGATTCGGCTCCGGTCCCGGGCTTCTCATCGGTCCCGGCACCCGGCTTGGCGCCGCCCAGCTTGAGCATGGTGGTGGGCTGGTCCACGGCGCGCTTCGGCATCTTGAAGATGGCGGTGGGCTGGTCGACGGGGGGTTTGGGGTCCTCGTCGGAGCCCGCATCCGATCCGGCGTCACCATCACCGACGGCTACCGCGTCGGACCGGTCCGCGCCGGAGCCGGAGGCAGGCTTCACGTCAGCACCGGCGCCGCCCTCACGGGGGGCTTCATCTGCGGGTTCGCCCGCACCGGCGACAGCGTCAGCCTCTGGCACGACGTCAGCCTCGGCCTCACCGGAGACTCCGTCGGCGGATTCGCCCGCACCGGCGACAGCACCGGCCGCAGGCACGGCGTCGGCCTTCGCGGCGTCGGCCTTCGCTTCACCGGGGACCTCGTCGGCGGGTTCGCCCGCACCGGCGACAGCGTCGGACTCAGGCACGGCGTCGGCCTTCGCGTCGGCGTCGGCGGAACCTTCGCCCTCGGACTCGTCGGACCCGACCGTCTCGGGCGTCGCGTCCGCCTTCGCGTCGGCGTCAGCCTCCGGCCGATCCTTCGCATCGTCGGTCGTCTCGCTCCGCGACTCGCTCCCGGCGTCCACGTCACCAGCAGACTCCGCGTCGTCACCGTCGGTCTCGGCGGAGGCGTCATCCGCAGCCGGGGCCTCCGCGGCAGCGGCGCCCTCCGGCCCGGCGTCTTCGTCAGCGTCCGTGTCCTCGGCATCGGGCTCGGCCTCAGCCGTCCCGCCTTCCACCCCGGACTCACCCTCACCATCCGGGTCACCGCCACCGGCGGCACCCTCGCCCCCGGCCGAACCCACCGAACCCGATGTGTCCGATGCCGGACCGTCGGCCCCGTCGGCGGCACCGGAAACTTCGGCGTCATCCGAGCCATCGGCGCCAGAGGCGCCCTCAGGCGCCTCGTCGTCCGCTGTCGCGACCCACGCGGCCACCACGTCCCGCAGGCGCGCGTCACCGCCCTCGGCGCCCTTGGCGGGGCCCTTCCCGGCGGACTCCCGGTCCGCAGAACCGTCACTCCCCCGGGAACTCCCGGCGGCGGACCCCTCCGAGCCGTCCGACCCCGCCGATCCCGCGGAGCGCTTCGTCGAGAACACCGCCGTGGCCGTGTCCACCCGGGCAGCCGCCGTCACGGCCTCTCTGGCGACCGCCAGCCGTGGATCCGGAACCGGAGCCTTGCTCCCCGACGTCGGTTCTGCCGACGACTCGTGCTGCTTCGACCTGTCGGGGGACTCGCCCGCCACCGGTGCCTCCTCCATGTGCCACAACTCCGTGCGGCCAACCGAACCATGAACCCGCCAAGCAGTGCACACACGCCCGGACATCCCGTGTCCGAACCATGTACCAGTGTCCTGTGTGCGGGCTTAACCCCCGTGGTAGACGAGAACGACATACCTATCGGTTCCACTACATTCCGGTCACGCACTCTCGACAGACCAATGTGAGAGGGGTCACCCTGTCATTCATCCACGCGGGGAGGCATGGATGGGCAGGAGCCGCAGAACACTTCCGGAGGAGCTTCTGCTGCTGGCGCTGGACCCGACCACGGGTACCACCGCACAGCCGCAGTCGCTCGACCTAGGTCTGGCCGGAGCGCAGCTAGTGGAGCTGGCGCTGGCCGGACGGATAGCCCCAGACGGGGATCGTATCGCCGTGGTGGCACCACGGCCGACCGGAGATCCGACCTTGGACTGTGCGCTGGAACTACTCCGCAGGCGGGGAGCTCCAGTACGCGCTGTGAACTGGATCGGCGGACCCCGACTGGGGCTGCGCCAGACCTATCTCTCGCATCTGGAGCGGTGCGGCATGGTGCATGCCGTGGCGGGACAGATGTGCGGGGTGCTTCCGACGACTCGCTATCAGGCGACGGACACGGAGATCAGCCGGGAGATCAGGGCCCGGCTGGACAGCGCGATCCGCACCGGCGTACCGCCGGACCCGCGGACCGCCGCGCTGGCCGCTCTGGCGCACGCCGTCGGCCTGGGCAAGCACCTCTACCCGGGGAACGAAGGGCGTTCGTCGCGCTCCCGCCTCCGGGATCTGATCAGGCACGACCCCATGGGCGGTCTCGTGGCGCACGCTGTGATGGACGTCCAGAACGGTGTGGCAGCTCAGCCACGCCGCAGCCCGGCACCGGCCGGCCGTCAGGCCGCCCCCGGAGCCAGGCCCGCACCGGAGCCCGCCAGGGGCGTCCCGATGCAACCGCGCCGCGGTTCGATGGCGCGTGCCGTGGCTCACTGAGCCGCAGTCCCACGGCACCCGCCGGCACGACCGCGACACGGCAGTACCCGTAGGACCAGCAGGACCCGACAACCGCAGCACCGTGCGGCACGCCTCGCGTGTCACGCACGTCAGCGCCGCACCGACGTCCCCAAGACCCGGTCCGGGAGCCGCTGGGCCGCGCGGGGCGGTGGGCCGTACGTCCGGACGACGACACGGCCCGCCGCCCCGCGCGTCCGCGTGTCGTCCCTTGTGCCACCAAGTCGCCCGTATCGCAACGTCCCGTATCTCCACGTACAACCGCGCGTCTCATCACACTTCTCACCACTCTTCCACGCAAGGTGGCGCGAGGTGGCGACAAGTGGCGCGTACGCACGGCATATCCGCTGTTTCCCAGCGGTAGCAAGCACCTTGGTGGCAATCTGCTCAACAGCAGATACGCAAAGTACAGACAGTACGCAGCCGGAGGTGCACGTCCCGTGGCGTCCAATGTCAATCCCACCGTCAGGCGACGCCGGTTGGGCCAGGAGCTGCGCCGGCTCCGCGAGCTCAAGGGCATGACGGCAGAAGAAGTGGCCGAGCGGCTGCTTGTCTCGCAGTCGAAGATCAGCCGCCTGGAGAACGGGCGGCGCAGCATCAGCCAGCGCGACGTCCGCGATCTCTGCGGGGTGTACGAGGTCGAGGACGTCCGGATCGTCGATTCGCTGATGCAGATGGCCAAGGACTCGCGCCAGCAGGGCTGGTGGCACTCCTTCGGCGACATCCCGTACAGCGTCTACATCGGTCTGGAGACGGACGCGGCGAGCCTGCGCGTGTACGACCCGCTGGTCGTCCCGGGCCTGCTGCAGACCCGTCCGTACGCCGAGTCCCTGATCCAGGGCGCGCTCCCGGAGGCGGCTCCCGGCGACATCGAGAAGCGCGTGCAGGTACGGCTGCGACGACAGGAACGTATCTCCGACCTGGAGAACCCGCTACGGCTGTGGGCCGTGCTCGACGAGGCCGCGCTGCGCCGGACCGTCGGCAACAAGCAGGTGATGATCGAACAGTTGGAGCATCTCGTCGAGATGTCCCACGTGCCGCATGTGACGGTGCAGGTCATCCCGTTCACCATGGGCGCCCATCCCGGGGTCAGCGGGCAGTACGCGATCCTGGAGTTCCCGGACGCGGCCGACTCCAGCGTGGTCTACATCGAGGGCGTCACCAGCGACCTGTATCTGGAGAAGGCGAACGACGTCCAGAAGTACAGCGTCATGTACGAGCACCTGCGGGCGCAGGCCCTGAACGCGGACCAGTCGCGGGAGTTCATCGCGGACGTCGCCAAGGACTACGCCACCGAGGCGGTGTCCTGAGACAGGGCGTCACCCGTGGGACGGGGCGTCACCGGGCGGCGCGCGAGGCGGTGTTGGGCCAATTTCCACCACCCCTGGCGAGAGGGCGCCGGAGAATACACCCTCGCGGTATCTCGACGGAAGACTCCACTGGTATATGCCACCCGGTCGAGTGAATAGTCGCTTCGTACGCCGATGTTGGCGAGTAGCGTCGATCACGCCAAGGAGCAACAACCTTGGCGCAATCCGAACCGTGGGTTCCGAAACGAACCCGCAGTGCGGTGACAGCAACTCAGCAACTGGCTACCGGAGCGAACATGGCAATCAAGCAAGGCGCCACGGATACGTGGACGAAGTCCTCGTACTCCCAGGGCAACGGCGCGTGCGTCGAGGTCAAGTCCCCCGTCCTGACGGCGCTGGCCGTCCGCGACTCCAAGGTCCACGAGGGCCCGACGCTGGCCTTCGCGGCCGGCTCGTGGAACGCCTTCGTGGCAGAGGTCAGCCGGGGCACCGTCTGACCCCACCACCGGATGCCTCGCGCAGCACGAGCACCAACGCGGCAAGAGCACCGACAAGAAGTCGATCAACAACTGCTCCGCACAACTGCATCAACAACTGCACAAGCACCACGTAAGAGCCCTCTCGTCCGGCCCGCCGTCCTGGCCGAGGGGGCTCGGCCTTTTTCCGGACTTCCCGTCTTTCAAGACCTGCAAATGTGATCAGTTCTCCCACTGTTCGCAAACCGCTCCGACCTTCAACCGACCGTTCCCGTTCGATTACAGTGCTGGACTGTCGGCCGTACCGACGGAATCGGCACGGGATCGGATCGGGATCTGTAGGAGGCCTCGGTGGGTGCGACAGCCGGTGCCGTCTGGGGCCGTGCCGAACAGCAGGACTTCCGCAGCCGGGTGCGTGGCACGCTCCTCGGCGCGGCCGTCGGGGACGCGCTGGGCTCGCCCGTCGCGGATCGCTCGATGGAGGGGATCCGCGAGGCGCACGGGGCTCAGGGGCTCACCGATCTGGCCTTCGGCCACGGCAGACGCGGGGCGGTCTCCCACCTCACCCAGCTGACGCTGTTCTCGATGGACGGGTTGATACGGGCCCAGGTGCGCCGGGACACGGGCGCCTGGCACCCGCCGACGGACCTGCACCGGGCATATCTGCGGTGGGCCGCCACACAGCGCGACTGGGGTCCCGACGAGCGGCGCAAGGAGGACGGCTGGCTGGCCCGCGAAGAGTGGCTGTACGCCCGGCGTGAGCCCGCGCGCGCCTGCCTGGTGGGGCTGGGCGACGAGATGATGGGGACGCTGGACGCCCCCAAGAACCCCGAGGAGCGGGGCCCCGAGGCAGCGGTCCGCTCCGCGCCCTTCGGCCTGCTCGTCGGGTGGGAGCCGCAGCTCGTGATGCAGCTCGCGGTGGAGTGCGCGGCGCAGACCCACGGACATCCGACGGCCTACCTGTCGGCGGGGGCGTACGCCGTCGTCGTGCACGGTCTGGCGCGCGGTGAGAGCCTCGACGCGGCCGTCCAGCGGGCCCTGCAGCTGCTGACCGCACGCCCAGGGCACCAGCCCGTCTCGGACGCGCTGCAGCAGGCCCTGGGAGCCGTACGGCAGGGCATGCCCACTCCGGCCCGCGTCGAGGACCTGGCCGGGGGCGGTACGGCGGAGGGGCTGCTCTCGGTCGCCGTCTACTGCGCCCTGGTGGGCGAGGACACCCGCCACGGTCTCTGCCTGTCGGTGAACCACGGCGGCGACTCGGCGGCCGCCGGCGCGCTCACGGGCGCCCTGCTCGGCTCGCTCCACGGCGAGACGGCCCTGCCGCCGTCCTGGCTGGCCGAGCTGGAGGGCCGCCCCACCATGCTGGTCCTCGCGGACGACTTCGCGATGGAGATGACCCAGGGCCCGGCCCTGCACGGCCCGGCGGGCTCCTCACCGGGCTGGCTGGCCCGCTACCCACGCGGCTACGCGGCACTGGCGGGCGCCACCCCGGTCCCGGCGGGCTGACCACCGGGGTTCCTGTTCTCTGCTACCCGGCGCCGGACGTCGGGTCGAGGCGAGGGGTGGCCGCTCGTCAGGAAGCGGCCACCCTCGCAGTCGTACGGGCGGGCAGGGTCGTACGGGCGGGCGGTCAGTCCTTGACCGGTGTGCCCACCACTCCGTCCGCCGCCCCCGCGGGAGCCGGCACCGCCGCGGCGGCCGGGCCCCGGCCGTCGTCGTCGTTGTTGATCTTCGCGATGAGGGCGTCGCGTTCGGGGGTGTCCTCCGGCTTCACGTATCCGATGAGGATGTAGAGGACGAGCGACACCGCGAGCGGGATCGACACCTGGTACTGCAGGGGTACGCCGCCGTCGACGTTCCAGCTGATCGGGTAGTTGACCAGCCAGAAGGTGAACAGGCCGAGCCCCCAGCTGATCAGCGCGGCCGTCGGACCGCTCTTGCGGAACCAGGGCAGCAGGCCCAGCATCAGCGGGATCGCGATCGGGCCCATCAGACCGGCGACCCACTTGATGACGACGGTGATGATGTCGTCGAAGAAGCCGGAGTTGACCTGGGTCGCGATGGCCATCGAGAGGCCGAGGAAGAGCAGCGTGGCCCAGCGCGCGGCCAGCAGCCCCATCCGGGTGTCCCACTCGCGCACCTTGCGCGAGACGGCGGGCATGATGTCGCGGGTCACGACGGCCGCGATCGCGTTGGCGTCGGACGAGCACATCGCCATCGTGTGGGAGAAGAACCCGACGATGACGAGGCCCAACAGCCCGTGCGGCAGCAGCTGTTCGGCCATCAGCGCGTACGAGTCGGCCGGTACGTCCGTCTTGATGATCAGTGGTGCGACCCACATGGGGAAGAACAGCACGAGCGGCCAGACCAGCCACAGGACGGCGGACAGGGTGGCCGACCGTGTGGCCGACTTCGCGGAGTCCGTGGCCATGTAGCGCTGGGCCTGGTTCCACATGCCGCCGTTGTACTCGAAGGTCTTGATGAAGAGATAGGCGATCAGGAAGACCATCATGTACGGGCCGGCCAGCGGCTTGGTGTGGCCGTCGAGCGCGGGCTCGTCCCAGACGCTCCACAGCGTGCTGAAGCCGCCCAGCTCGGCCATGACGGCGACGAGCATCGCGATACCGGCGATGAACTGGATGACGAACTGGCCCAGTTCGGTGAGCGCGTCGGCCCAGAGCCCGCCGACCGTGCAGTAGACGGCCGTGACGGCGCCGGTGATCAGGATGCCCATGTTGAGCGAGACACCGGTGAAGACGGACAGCAGGGTCGCGATGGCGGCCCACTTGGCGCCCACGTCCACGATCTTCAGCAGCACGCCGGACCAGGCGAGCGCCTGCTGGGTGGGCAGGTTGTAGCGGTTCTTCAGGTACTCCAGCGGCGAGGCCACGTGCAGCCGTGAGCGCACCCTGTTGAGCCGGGGCGCGAACAGCTTCGCGCCGATCGCGATGCCGATGGCGATGGGGAAGGACCAGGTGACATACGAGGTGACGCCGTACGTGTAGGCGATGGCGGCGTAGCCGGTGAACATCACCGCGCTGTAGCCGGACATGTGATGGGAGATGCCCGACAGCCACCACGGCATCCTGCCGCCGGCCGTGAAGAAGTCGCTGACGTTGTCGACCCGTTTGTGGGACCAGACACCGATCGCGACCATCACACCGAAGTAGCCGATGAGCACGGCCCAGTCGAGACCGTTCATATGCCCCCTCCCAGGGTCGTGTGACGCCCGCTCATCGTGGGTTCGATGGCATGACTCCGACAACAGCCCGGACCACCAAGAGGAGGTAAAATAGTTCTGCTCACTGACCTCGGTTCATGTCTATGAACAAGGTCGGGATCGGGCTACCGCATCAACTCCCCCGCGTTGACCAGCAACGACTGCCCGGTGATCGCACGCGCCCGGTCCGACGCCAGGAACGCCGCCGCGTCCGCCACGTCCGAGTCCGTGGCCAGCTCCGGCAGCGCCATCCGGGAGGTGAGCCGCTCCAGCACCTCGGCCTCCGGCACGCCCTCGGTGTGCGCGGTGAACTGCACGTACGCCTCCACGGGCGGCCCCCACATCCAGCCCGGCAGCACGGTGTTCACCCGGATCCGGTGCGGGCCCAGCTCCCGGGCCATGGAGTACATCGCGCTGGTCAGCGCGCCCTTCGAGGCCGCGTACGCAGCCTGCCGCACCTGGGACGGGGCGGCGACGGACGACTGCGTGCCGATGACGACCACGGATCCGCCGCGCTCCTTCAGTGCGGGCAGACAGGCGCGGGTCATCCGCAGGGTGCCGAGCAGGTTCACGTCGAGGACGGACTGCCAGGTGGCGAAGTCGGCGTCCTCCAGACCGCCGAAGTAGCTGTCCCAGGCGGCCACATGGACGACGGCGTCGACCCGCCCGAACCGCTCCTTCGCCAGCGCGGCGAGTGCCTCGCACTGCCCCTCGTCGGTGATGTCGGTGGCCCGGTACGCCGTGTGCGCGCCGTCCGGGTCGAGTTCGGCGGCCGCCTTGGCGAGGTTGGCCTCGGTGCGGGCTCCCAGCACGGCGTTCCCGCCGTCCCGCACGACGGCCGCCGCGACCTGGTGACCGAGCCCGGCCCCGACCCCCGAGACGACGACGGTCTTGCCCTGGAGCAGTGACATTGCAGGCCTCCCGGCTCTGGCGGTTGATCTGACGGTCCGTCAGAGTAGGTCCGTCCGGAGGAGGAAGGAAGGCCGGACGAGGAAGGAAGGCCGGAGGAAGGATGGGGAGTGCCATGCTCGATGACACGCCGAACGACACCCGTAGCGAGGTGTACGCGGAACTGGCCGCCGTCGGCCCGTACGGCGTCCACCCCGGCCACGCCCTCATCACGATGGTGGAGCCGCATCCGGGCCACGAGTACGCGTACAACCGCTGGTACGAGGACGACCACTACTACGCGGGCGCGATGGCGATGCCGTGGATGTACACGGGCCGCCGCTGGGTCGCGACCCGTGACCTCCAACTCCTGCGCTACCCCGAGAAGTCGGCGGTCGCCCAGCCGGTCACCGCCGGCTGCTACATCTCGACGTACTGGGTCACCGACGGCCGCTACGACGACCACATGAAGTGGACCGTCGGGATCAACAAACGGCTGAATCGGGACGGCCGGGTCTACCAGGACCGCACGCACGTCTTCACCGCGTTCCAGGACCACGAGGCGACGGTCTACCGGGACGGGGCGGCCGGACCGCGCGACTTCCACGCCCTCGACCACCCGTACGCGGGCCTGGTGGTGGAGGTCGTCGACGCCGAGTCACCCGCTCAGCGGGCCGAGTTGCTGGAGTGGCTGCGCTCCCGCCACCTGCCCAAACGCCTGGCCGGCTCCCCCGCCGCCATGGTCACGGTCTTCCGCCCGACCCCGCTTCCCGGCGACCGCATGACGTACGTGAAGCAGGTCGAGGGCGTCGATACGCGGCTGACGCTGCTGTGGTTCCTGGAGGCGGATCCGCGGGAGTGCTGGGACCCGTACTTCACGGGGCTGGACGCTCCCGTGGCCGAAACAGGCCTGGGCCGGGTCGAGTTGGTGGCACCTTTCATCCCGACGGTGCCGGGTACGGACCGGTACGTCGACCGCTTGCGGTGACCCGCCGCGCGGCATACACGCAGGTCCCTCGCGGTTGACCAACACACCTAAGCGAAAGGGGACTTGAAGAATGGCCGCAGCACGCGCGCTTCCGATCACCGCGACCCTGCTCACCGGCACGGTCGCGCTCTACATCACGCTCGTGGCGTTCGGGAACATCACCGACTTCGGCACCAACCAGCAGTTCGTCCAGCACGTCCTGGCCATGGACACCACCTTCAAGGACGACGACCTGATGTGGCGGGCCGTCGAGTCCAAGGGGCTCCAGGACGCCGCGTACACAGCGATCATCGTGTGGGAGACGATCGCCGCGCTCGTCCTGATCCTGGGCACGTTCCAGTGGCTTCGCCATGACCACGTCCGGGCGCGGCGGACGTCCACGTTCGGGCTGTTGATGCTGATGCTGCTCTTCGGTGCGGGGTTCATCGCCATCGGTGGCGAGTGGTTCTCGATGTGGCAGTCGGAGGACTGGAACGGGCTCGATGCGGCTATGCGGGTCTTTTTGTTGAGTGCGGTCGTGCTGGTCGTCATCCACCTGCCGGTGGAGCGGGCCGGGAGTGCGGCCGGCTCGTCGGGGGCCGACATCTAGTTCCGCTCCGCGGAGGGGGTGGTTGGCGGGGGTTGTTCGGCGGCTGCGGGCCGGTTGTGGCTGGTCGCGCAGTTCCCCGCGCCCCTTGGGGGGGGCGGGACTCGTCGTCCGTCATCGGGTGTAGCTGGATCGGATCTCGTCGCGGGCCGTTGTGACCTCCGCCAGGCGGGCGGTGAGGTGGTCCCGGTCTGAGCCGGGGCTCTCCAGTACGTCGGTGAGGATGGCGGCCAGGTTCGACAGGTCGTTCCAGCCGGGGGTCATGGCCAGGAAGTCAGCCAGTCCTCGGTCGGCGGCGGGCCAGTCTGCGAGGGCGCAGGCGACGAAGCAGCGGCCCTGGGCGCGCTCCGGGTCGTACAGTGCGTCGCCCTCCTCGATCAGCCGGGCCAGCTCTCGCCAGAGAGGTTCGGCAGCCGGCAGTCCCTCGGATCTGCTGACGGTGACGGCCAGTTGGAAGATGCCGGGAATCGGCTCCGCCTCCCGCATCCGTTCGGCCAGTCGTCGGGCCTCGGTCCACCGGCCCGCGTGCCGGTGTGCCTCGATGCGGAGGTCGTCCAGGTCGTCGTCGGGCGTCGGCGCCCGGTCGGCGTCGGCCAGGCGGCCCGACGCCTCGTCCCAGCGGTCGCACAGCATCAGCAGCTCCACGGCCTCACGGCGTGCCCAGTCCTCCTCCGTCTGCAACTCGACGCACCGGTCCAGGTCGGCCAGCGCCCGCTCGGTCCGGCCGGTCGCCAGGCCGACCCTGGCTCGTGAGGTGTACGCCCATCCGTAGTCCGGGTCCAGCTCCAAGGCGCGGTCCAGGTGGCGGAGGGCCTCCTGGTAGTCCTTCATGGCGCGGTAGGTCGCACCAAGACTGGCCAGTGTGGCGTGGTCGTCCGGGCTGCGTTCCAGTATGCGGCGGAAGACGGTGACCGCCTCCTCGTACAGGCCCGCGTCGCGGTACGCCTCGCCCAGTTCGTGACTGGTCCAGTCGACTTGGGGATCCGTGTCCACAGCTCGCCGCAGGTCCTCGAACTTGCCTGCCCGGTCGCCCAGTTCGTGCTTCGTGTGGGCCCGCATCACCAGCGCCCAGGAGTAGTCGGGCTCCAACTCGACCGCACGGTCCAGGTCGGCCAACGCCTCCTCGTACCTGCCCAGTTCATGGAGGGCCTGACCGCGGCCGGCCAGGGCCGAGGCGTAGTCCGGTTCGAGGGAGACGGCCCGGCCGAGCTCGGTGACGGCTTCCTCGTAGCGGTGGGCGCGCCGGTAGGCGTCACCCCGCTCCGACGCGACCCAGGCCTCGTCGGGCGCGAGCGCGACCGCACGGTCGAAGTCGGCGAACGCCTCGTCCGGCTCCCCTCTGTCGCGGCGCAGCCGAGCCCTGCGCACCAGCGCCCACACGTACTCCCCGTCGATGCTCAGCGCACGGTCGAAGTCGGCGAGCGCCTCGTCGTACCGCCCGAGAGCCTGTCGGCAGACGGCACGCCCGGTCAGCGTCTCGTCATTGGTCGGGTCGAGGGCGACGGCCCGGTCGAAATCGACGATGGCCTCCTCGAAACGGGCCGCGAGCCGATAGGTCTCGGCGCGCTCGGAGATGATCCACCCGGTGTCGGGTGCCAGTTCGTCCGCCCGGTCGAAGGCCGCCAGCGCGGCCGGGAGGTCGTCCATCAGCCGGTGGGTGAAGCCGCGGCCGTAGTGGGCCCAGGACAGCTCCGGATCGAGTTCGAGCGCCCGGGCGTACTCCTCCAGCGCCCGCCCGTACTCCCCGCCGTGCCGCAGTTCCCTGCCCCGCATGGTGTGCGCCATCGCCCGGCCGCCGGTGTCCAGTCCCGGCCGGGCCAGGAGCAGGGTCATCGCTCCCGCCACCCCGGCCTCGTCGTCCGCGAGTGCCTCGCTCAGCTCCCGGCCCATGTCCCTGAGGGCCGCGTTGTCCGTCGCGTCGCCCGCTTCCGCCAGCATCCGCGCCCAGCGGCGGCCGGCGACCGCGTCCTCACGGCAGGTCTTCACCAGCGACCGCAGTGCCTCGCCGAGCGCCGCGGGCGGCCGGGCGCAGAGCAGGTGGTACGTCTCCTCCAGGCGCAGCCCGCGCCACTCCTCGTCCTCCCACAGGTCCTCGGGCTCCCGGCCGGCCCCGACGTCGTCGCCCCACCGGGCGAACGCCTCCGCCAGCCGCCGGTGCCGCCCGGCCCACTCGCGCGGGGACCTGCGTCGCTCCCTGCGCAGCAACGGTGCCCGTACGACGTCGTGGTACTGCACCCGCTCGCCGCGCTCGCCGACGAACGGCAGCCCGGTCAACCACTCGTACAGCGCGTCCAGTTCGTCGTCCGGGCGGTCGACGACCAGGACCCGGAACACGTCCGCGTCGAGCCACCGGGGCAGGGCGCAGATCCTGGCGACCTTGCGGCGGACGTCCGGTTCCGACCTCAGGAACAGTTCCACGGCGCCGGCGCTCGGGTCGCTCACGGCGTCCGGGTCGCCGGGGCGCTTGTTCGCGAGCGTCGACACGAGGACGGGCAGGCCGCCCGTGAGGCGCAGCACCTCCTCGACGACCGGCTCGGCCACGACACCCTTCCCGGCGAGCAGCCTGCGCGACTCGGTCTCGGTGAACGGCGCGAGCGGCACGTCCGCGACCGGGTCCAGGCCGCGCCAGCGGGCGGGGTCAAGCGGGCGCTGTCCGGCGGTGACCACGACGACGGTGGCGGGCAGCCCGCCGTCCACCGTGCCGCGCGTGATCATCTCGTGCAGCCACGGATCGAGATACGGGCCTGTCCGCTCGTACGTGTCGAAGAACAGGACGATCCACTCGGCGGTGGAGGCGGCGGCGCGCAGTTCGCGGAGCAGGATCGGGGTGAGCACCTTCTCGGGTGACGTCACGAGTTCGATGTCGTCGGGGTTGCGGAAGCGGGCGCCGAGGCCGGCCCGCAGGCGGTCTGCGCCCAGCGCGAGCCGGTCCGCCGGGAGGGCGCTCGTGAGGAGGCCCTCGCCCGGCAGGGTGGCCTCCACGGCGGCG
>NZ_JAPWHT010000409.1:0-9261 GCF_027270795.1 Streptomyces sp. ActVer | reverse complement strand
CCGGCGCGTGCCTGCGCCATGCCCGCGGCCCCCGGAGAGCGCGATCCGTACCCCTCGGCGAACTCTGGAGGAAAGCCCGTGTTCGATCTTTCGTCCGTCGACCTGCTCGACGCCTTCACCCGCGAGCTGCAGCTGTGCAAGGTGCGCAGCGGCGAGCACGTCGTGGTGCTGTCCGAGCCCGGCAGCCGCGGTGACTACATCGCGGCCGCCTTCGGCGCCGCCAAGGCGTGCGGGGCGCATGTCATCTCCGCGACCGTGCCCGGTGGCAGCCCCGCGCCGATGCCCAGCACCCACACCGGTGCGGGTCCGGGCCTGGTCTCCGTACTCAATGACACCACCGCGCAGGACCTGCTGAAGTCGGCCGACCTGGTCGTCGACCTGACCCGCGAGGGGTTCATCCACGCTCCGGTCCAGCAGGAGATCCTGCGCGCAGGCACCCGCATCATCTTCGTCTGCGACGCCCCCGACGTGCTGATCCGCAACCTGCCCAAGGAGGGCGACAAGGCCGAGGTGCTGGAGGGCGTCGACCTGCTGAAGCGGTCGTCCGTCATGCGGGTCACCTCGGAGGCGGGCACCGACCTGACCGTCCAACTCGCCGGATCCAAGCCGGAGTTCCAGTGCGGCTTCGCCGACGACCCGGGCCGCTGGGACCACTGGCCGAGCACGATGGTGCTGTGCTGGCCGGAGATCTCCGACGGCCAGATCGTGCTCGCCGAGGGCGACATCCTGCTGCCGTTCAAGGAGTACGTCCGCTCCCCCGTCACCCTGCAGATCGCGGGCGGGCACATCGAGAAGGTGTCCGGCGGCGCCGAGGCCGAGCTGCTGTCGACCTTCTTCGAGGACGCCCGGGACGAGTGGGCGCGCAGCCTCTCCCACATGGGCTGGGGTCTGATGCGTACGGCCGACTGGTTCGCCACGGCGATGTACGGCAAGGACGACCTGATGGGCATGGACGCCCGCGCCTTCGCCGGCAACTTCCTGTGGTCGACCGGGCCGCATCCGGTCCTCGGGCGTGAGTCGTACGCCCACCTCGACATCGCGATGCGCGGCTGCACCGTCACCGTCGACGACGTCGAGGTCGTCACCGGCGGAAAGCTCACCGACGGCTGACCGCGCCCACCCTCGCGTCGGCCCTCACGGTCGCCGCGCGACCGGACCGCGCACGAACCACCCGTACACGCCCGCCAGTTGGAGGAAGAGTGGCGTCCAGTCAGTCGTACGAAGTCACCATCGTCGGGGGAGGTCTCGGCGGGCTCACCGCCGCGCTGGCCCTTCGGCAGCGGGGCCTGCGGGTCACCGTCCTGGAGCAGGCGGCCGAGCTCGGCGAGGTCGGCGCGGGCATCCAGACGGCGCCCAACGCGAGCCGGGTGCTGATGGGGCTGGGGCTGCGCCGGCAGATGGAGGCCATCCACACCGAGCCGCTCGATCAGGTGCGGCGCCGGTGGAAGGACGGCGGCATCGTCGGCCTGACCTCGCTGGGGCAGCGCGTCAAGGAGCAGTTCAACGCACCGTACTGGCACTACCACCGGGCCGATCTGCACCGCATCCTGCTGGACGCGTGCGTCGACCCCGGCGGCGCCGGCCCCGTCGTGGAGGTGCACACCGCGAGCAAGGTCGTCGAGCTGGACCGCACGGACCCCGAGCGTCCCGTGGCGGTCACCGACGACGGGCGCCGCCACGTCGGCGACGCGCTCATCGGCGCCGACGGCATCCGCTCACAGACACGTGACCTGATGGGCCTCCCCGACACCCTGGAGTTCTCCGGCGAGATGGCCTTCCGGGCGCTGATCCCCGGCGATCTGATCGCCGCCGACCCGGCGACGCGCTGGCTCATGGACCGCTTCCAGAGCACCATCTGGTACGGACCCGACCGGCACCTCGTGCACTACGTGATCCGCGGCGGCGAGTACCTCAACGTCGTGGCGTGCGTGCCCTGCACGGACGAGGTCGCCGAGAAGTGGAGCGTGTCCGCGACCGCGCAGGATCTCGTGGACGCCTTCCCCGGCTGGGACGACCGCGTACCGGCCATGCTGTCCAAGGCGAAGGAGGACGTCTCCGCCTTCGCGCTCCACCACCGGCGCCGCGACCCGGTGTGGATGGACGGCCGGGTCGCCCTCCTCGGCGACGCCTGCCACGCGATGCTCCCCTACCAGGCACAGGGCGCCTCGCAGGCCATGGAGGACGCCGCCGTGCTGGCCGAGGAACTCGGCGCGGTCACGGCCGCCGGCATCGAGGGAGCGCTGCGCCGCTACGTCGACCGGCGCGCCAAGCACGCCGGAATGGTCCAGGAGGCGTCGCTGCGGAACAAGGCCTTCTACCACCTGCCCGACGGCCCCGAGCAGCGGGCCAGGGACGAGAAGCTCAAGAACTTCGACGGGGAGTCGGACCTGTCCTACGACTGGCTGTGGTCGGGCACCCCGCTCAACGACCCGGATCTCGGCGCGTTCTCCTACCAGTTCGCCCGCTGAGGCCCTTGGAACTGCCACCCCCTCACCATCCGGTCCGCACGCCGGAGCCCCGCGAAAGACGCGTCCGCAATCGTGCGGCACGTACCAGACACGCAACACCGTGGAGCGAACGTGAAAACAGGCGATCAGATAGTTCAGGAACTCCCCTGGAAATGGCCCGTCCAGGGAAAGATCTTCATCATCGGCGGCCTCGGCTACCTGTTCGACGCGTACGACATCGCCCTGAACGGCTTCCTCATGCCGCTCGTGGGTGAGCAGTTCGACCTCTCGCTGAGCGATCGCGGGCTCGTCGCGACCGCCAACCTCGTCGGCATGGCCGTGGGCGCCATCGCCTGGGGCTCGGTCGCTGACCGGATCGGCCGGAAGAAGGCCTTCAGCATCACATTGCTGATCTTCGCCCTGTTCTCCGTCCTCGGTGCCCTCTCGCCCACGTACCCCGTCTTCCTCGCGCTGCGCTTCCTCGCGGGCATCGGCCTCGGCGGCTGTATCCCCGTGGACTACGCGCTGGTGAGCGAGTTCTCGCCGCGCAAGTACCGGGGCCGGGTGCTGACCGGGCTCGACGTGTGGTAGCCGGTGGGCGTCACGCTGTGCGGATTCGTGTCGACGGCGCTGCTGACGGTCGACGGGAACTGGCGGTGGATGCTCGCGACGATGGTCCTGCCCGCGCTGCTGCTGTTCTGGGCGCGCCGCGGCATCCCGGAGTCGCCCATCTACCTCACGAAGAAGGGCCGCGAGGTCGAGGCCCGGAGGGTGATCGACGACCTGGTCGCCCGCACCGGCGCCCCGGTCGTGCCGTACTCGATTCCGGAGCCCGTCGCCGACACCGGGCCCCGCGGGGTGGCCGCCGCGGCCGAGCAGCTGCGCCGCATCTGGAGCTTCAGCCCGCGCATCACCTCCGCGGCCTGGCTGCTGTTCGCCACCATCATGCTGGTCTACTACGCGGCCCTGAGCTGGATGCCGACGATCCTGCGGGAAGAGGGCCTCGGTGACACGGCGGCCTTCATGAAGACCACCCTGATGAGCGGGGTCGGCATCGTCGGTGTGCTGGTGTCCACGGCACTCGTCGACATCGTCGGCCGCAAGTGGCTCATCGGGATCTCGGCGCCGGTCGCGTCCCTCGCGCTGGTCGTGTTCGCCCTGGTCATGGAGATGCCGACCGGGTCCGTCGTGGCGATCGCCGTCTTCGGCTTCCTGATCCAGCTCACCATTCCCGTCCTGTACGCGTACGCCTCGGAGCTGTACCCCACCGAACTGCGGGCCAGCGGCTTCGGCTGGGCCTCGTCGGTCAGCCGGGCCCTCACCGGATTCGCCCCGATGCTGTTCGGCTCGCTCATGTGGCCCCTGCTGGGGCTGCCGATGACCTTCGCGGTACTGGGGATCGCGGTGCTGCTGGCCGTCGTCTGGATGGCGTTCGCGGCACCGGAGACGAAGGGCCGGATCCTCGACGCCGACGAGGAGGAGACGCCGGTCGCCACGCGGCGGGGCGTCGCCGAGCAGGCGGCTCTCTGAGGCACGGCCCTCCCGGGCCGCCCGACAACTTACGGAGGACCATGAAGCCCGCCCCCTTCCAGTACCACCGGGCCCGTGACGTCGACGGAGCGGCGCGGCTGCTGGCCGAGCTCGGCGACGACGCCAAGGTCATCGCCGGCGGACAGAGTCTCGTCGCGATGATGAACTACCGGCTGGCCCGGCCGCGGCACCTCGTCGACATCGGCGGACTGCGCGAACTGGACCGGATGCACCGGGACGCCGACGGCGGACTGCGCATCGGGGCGCTCACCACCCACCACACGGTGGAGAGCGACCCGGCCGGGGTGCTGGGGGCGGGCTTCGATGTCCTCAGAAAGGCCATGACCTGGATCGGGCACCTGCCGATCCGCACCCGAGGCACGGTCGGCGGCAGCATGGCGCACGGCGACGCCACCGCCGAGTGGTGTCTGCTCGCGATGACACTCGGCGCGGAGTTCGTGGCACGCGGGCCGCGGGGAGAGCGGGTGATCCCGGCCGGGGACTTCTTCCTCGGCTACTACACAACCGCCCTCGACCCGGACGAGCTCCTCGTCGAGGTCGTCTTCCCCCGTCCCGCGCCGCACGCCGCGCTCACCGAATTCGCCGAACGGCGAGGAGACTTCGCCCTCGTGGCCGCCGCCGTGGACCTCGATGTGGAGGACGGCGAGGTGCGCGGGGGCCGGGTGGCGCTGGGCGGGGTGGCGTCCGCTGCCGTCCGGGTGCCGGAGGCGGAGGCCGTACTGGCCGGCGGTGGCTCCTTCGAGGCGTGCGCGTCTGCTGCGGCGGAGGCCGTAGAGCCGCCCGGCGACGCGTCCGGCAGCACGCATTACCGCAAGCAACTCGTGCGGACCCTGGTCCGGCGCGCCTGTGAGGAGGCCATGCCCTCATGAGTGAAGTCCCCATGCGGGAAGTCCCCATGCGCGACAGGAAGTTGGTGGGCAGGGCGGTTCGCCGTCGCGAGGATCCGCGCCTGCTCGCCGGGCGCGGCCGGTTCGTCGACGACATCGCGGTGCCCGGCATGCTGCACGCCCAGTTCGTGCGCAGTACGGTCGCCCATGCCGAGTTGGCCTCGGTGGACGTGTCGGCGGTGCTCGAAGTCCCGGGCGTCGTCGCGGCGTTCACGGCCGAGGATCTGGAGCTGGGCGACATCGTCGCTCAACTCGGGCGCCCGCTCTCGGAGTTCGTCCCGACCGCGATGCCCGTCCTGGCCCGCGACAAGGTCCGTTACGTCGGAGAGCCGATCGCGATCGTCGTGGCCCGCGACGCATACGCCGTGGAGGACGGCCTGGAGGCGGCGAAGGTCTCGTACGCCACGCTGCCCCCGGTCATGTCCGAGGAGGCGGCGTTCGCGGACGGCGCTCCGCTCATCCACGCCGAGGCCGCGCACAACACCCTGGTGGACGTCTCGCTCTTCGCGACGGACGGCATCGACCGGATCTTCGCGTCCGCGCCCTGTGTCGTCGAGGTCGACACGAGGACCGGACGGCAGAACGCGCTGCCGCTGGAGACCCGGGGCGCGGTAGCCGACTGGGATGACCGCGAGGAACAGCTCGTCCTGCACACGTGCACCCAAATCCCGCACCAGGTAAGGACGGTGGCGTCCCGCTGCCTGCGCCTCGACGAGCGGGCCGTGCGGGTCGTGGTGCCGGACATGGGCGGCGGGTTCGGCCAGAAGTGTGTCGTGGGCCGCGAGGAGATCGCCGCAGCCGCTGCCGCCCTGCGACTGCGTCGACCGGTCAAGTGGATCGAGGACCGCAAGTACGCCCTGACCGCCTCCTTCCTCGCCCGCGAACAGCACTACCGGGCGCGCGCGGCCTTCGACGCCGAGGGCAGGATCCTCGCGCTCGACGCGGACGTGGTCTGCGACATGGGCGCGTACTCCTGCTGCCCGTTCACGGCGGGCATCGAGCCGCTGATGGCCTCCGCCGAGATGCCCGGCGTCTACAAGCTGCCCGCGTACCGGGTGCGGGGCCGGGCGGTCACCACCAACAAGGCGCCCACCGGGCCGTATCGGGGGGTGAGCCGGCCGCAGTACGTCATGGTCATGGAGCGGCTCTTCGAGCGCGCCGCCCGCGAACTGGCCCTGGATCCGGTCGAGATCCGCCGCCGCAACGTCATCACCGACTTCCCGTACACGGGCGTCAACAGCATCACCTACGACCCGGGCTCCTATCTGGAGTCGCTCAACCTGTGCGAGCTGCTCGTCCGGGAGGAGGGCTGGTACGAGAAGCAGGCAGCGGCGGCGGCCGAGGGCCGGCATCTCGGCATCGGCTACTCGTGCTTCAGCGAGCGGACCGGGTACGGCTCTTCGGCCTTCGCGCAGCGCAAGATGAAGGTGGTGCCCGGCTTCGACATCTCCGAGGTACGGATGGACACCAGCGGCACGGTCACCTTCACCACCGGCACCATGAACCACGGCCAGAGCCACGAGACGACGATGGCCCAGATCGTCGCCGACGAACTCGGCCTGGACATCGCAAAGGCGAGGCTCCATCAGGGCGACACCGACCGCATCACCTACGGCTTCGGCACCTTCGCCAGCCGCTCCATCACCATCGGCGGCAGCGCCGTACGCCTGGCCGCCGCCAAGCTCGGCGACAAGCTGCGCGCGATCGCCGCCGCACGTTGGGAAGTCGCCCCCGACGAGGTGGACCTGGCGGAGGGCCCCGCCCGTCGCCGCAACGCCCAAGACGTCCTCTCCTACGAGGAGATCGCCGACATCGCCTACCTCCAGGCCCACTTGCTGCCCAAGGACATCGAGCCGGGCCTGTCGGTCACCGCCACCTTCGACGTCTTCAACGACGGCACCTTCTCCAACGCCACCCACGCCTGCGTCGTCGAACTCCACGCGGACACCGGGCAGGTGGAGATCCTGCGGTACGTGTGCGTCGAGGACTGCGGGGTCGCCATCAACCCGCAGGTCGTGGAGGGGCAGTGCCGGGGCGGCATCGCGCAGGGCATCGCGGGCGCGCTGTTCGAGCAGGTGACGTACGACGCCCAGGGCGAGCCGTCGGCGACCGGCTTCATGGACTACAAGGTGCCCACCGCGCACGAGATCCCCGACGTGCTGATCCACCACCTGGAGACGCCCTGCACGTTCACCGAGACCGGTGCGAAGGGCGCGGGAGAGGGCGGCACGATCGGGGCGCCCGCCGCCGTACTCAACGCCGTCAACGACGCCCTGCGCCCGACCGGCGTCGAACTCGACCACACGCCGATCACCCCCGAGACCGTGCACCGCGCCCTGAACGGCGCCCTGATCCTGGAGTCGTCCTCATGAACACCGACCCCGTGGTGACCCACCCCGACCTCCAGCTCATCACCCTCGACGTCAACGGCGAGCGGCATGACGTGATCACCGAGCCCCGCCGCACCCTTGTCGACGTGCTGCGGCACGACCTGCGGCTGACCGGGACGCACGTCGGATGCGAGCACGGCATCTGCGGCGCCTGCACGGTCCTGATCGACGAACGGCCCGTCCGCGCCTGCCTGATGTTCGCGGCGCAGGCGGAAGGGGCGCGGATCCGCACGGTCGAGTCATTGTCAGCGGACGGCAACGGCGGTGGCGGTGGCGGTGAACTCAGCGATCTGCAACGGGCGTTCAGCGAACACCACGCGCTGCAGTGCGGGTTCTGCACGCCCGGGTTCCTGATGCTCGCCGAAGGGTTCCTCGCCGAGCGTCCCGAGGCGACCAAGGAGGAGATCCGCGAGGTGGTCGCCTCGAATCTGTGCCGATGCACCGGCTACCAGACCATCGTCGAGGCGATCGACGCCTGCGCGACGGCTCGGCGCGGGGCCTGTGTCACGCCCTGCATCCCCGACAGCCCTGCCGACAAGGAGCACTGACGCATGCAGCTCACCAACACAGTGCCGGTCAAGGCCTCGCCCGACGACGTCTTCGCCCTGATGAACGACGTCGAACGGGTCGCCTCCTGCATGCCGGGCGCCACGCTCGACGGGCAGGACGGCGGCGCCTGGCGGGGCCGGGTGAAGATCCGGGTGGGTCCCATCAGCGCCTCCTACGCGGGCACCGTCCGCTTCCTGGAGATCGACGCCGAGAAGCGGCGCCTGCGGGTACACCCGCGCGGTACGGACACCCACGGCAGCGGGGACGCGGAGGCGGAGGTCTCTCTCGACATCCTCGCGGCGCCCGAGGGAGCGCTTCTCCAGCTCTCCACGGACCTGGTGATCCGGGGCAAGATCGTCCAGTTCGGCAAGGGCGCGATCGTCACGGTGTCGGACCGCATCCTCCAGCAGTTCGCGCGGAACCTGGGGAGCCTGCTGGACCAGGACCGGGCAGTTGGAGCCGTCTCGCCAAGTGCCTCACGACCCACGACGGCATCTGCATCCGCATCCGCTCCCGCCGCCGCACAGCCGGCCCTCGCGCAGGACTCCGACCTCGACGGCCTGGCGATGCTGCTCGGCCCGCGGGCCGCCAAGTACGGCCTGGTGGCCGGGGCGTTCGCCTTCGGTGTCCTGGAGGGCTGGCTGCTCGGCCGACTCGGCGCCCAGGCACGGGAGTTGCGAGCCCTTCGGAGGACTTCATGAGCGACGCCCAGTACGGGCAGGAGACGGAACGGACCTACGAGCGGGCCGGGTTCGGAGCACCCGTGCGCCGCGGGAGCCGTCCCGCGATCATCGTCGTCGACCTCACGCGCGGCTTCACCGAACCGGGGTTCCCCTCTGGAGCCGACCTCACCGAAGTCGTCGGCGACACGGGCGAGTTGATCGCGGCGGCGCGTCCGGCCGGCGTACCTGTGCTGTTCACCGCGATCGCCTACACACCGGCCGAGGCGGCGGGCGACGCCGTCACCTGGCTGCAGAAGGCTCAGGGCATGCGGAGCCTGGTCGAAGGCAGCGAGGAGGTCGCGCTCGACCCGAGGCTGCCTCGGGCGCCACAGGACCATCTGATCGTGAAGAAGGGTGCCTCCGCGTTCTTCGGCACATCCCTGGCCGCCCTGCTGACCGGACTCGGCTGCGACACGGTGCTGGTGTGCGGGGCGACGACGAGCGGCTGCGTACGGGCCACCGCCGTGGACGCCGTGCAGTCCGGGTTCTCGGTGCTGGTGCCGAGGGAGTGCGTCGGCGACCGCGCACCCGGTCCGCACGAGGCGAACCTCTTCGACATCCAGGCCAAGTACGGCGACGTGATCGGCATCAAGGACGCCGTCGGCTATCTCGGCGGCCTGCCGAGGACAGCCCCGTAGTCCCGTCCACTCAGCTCTCCGGCCCCGCACAACACCTCGACGAAGGACACCGCCCCATGCCCCCACCCCCGCCCACC
>NZ_JAPWHT010000408.1:0-9321 GCF_027270795.1 Streptomyces sp. ActVer | reverse complement strand
TCCTCCTCGACGAGCCCCTCGCCGCCCTCGACGCCCGCACCCGCCTGGAGGTACGGACCCAACTCCGCCGCCACCTGGCCGAGTTCGAGGCCGTCGCCGTACTCGTCACCCACGACCCGCTCGACGCCATGGTCCTGGCCGACCGTCTCGTCGTCATCGAGGACGGCCGCATCGTCCAGGAGGGCACGCCCGCCGACATCGCACGCCACCCGCGCACGGACTACATCGCACATCTGGTCGGCCTGAACCTCTACAAGGGACGGGCCGAGGGCCACACGGTCCACGTGGACGACGGGCCGGCGATCACGACCACCGAGGACCTGACGGGCCCGGTCTTCGTGGCCTTCCCGCCGGGCGCGGTCACCCTCCACCGCGACCGCCCCACCGGATCCAGCGCCCGCAACCTCTGGCAGTGCGAGGTGGCCGGCATGGAGACCCACGGCGACCAGATCCGCGCCGACCTCACCGGCGAACTCCCCCTCGCCGCCGACCTGACCACCGTGGCGGCCGCCGAACTCGACCTCCACCCCGGGGCCACGGTGTGGGCGACGGTCAAGGCGACCCAGACCCACGCCTACCCGGCCTGACACTCTCCGCTCACCACGGCACGCGAGGTCTTCGCCTCACCACGGCTCACGCCCCACCCGGCTACGGTGAAACCCACAGCCACCGCAAAGTGGGACATATTAACCAGACATCTGTGAGGCATCCCGTCATGAGTCTGAGCATCCGCAACCAGCTCCCCGGCACCGTCACCGCCATCACCCCGGGCGAGGCCATGGCGACCGTCAAGGTACGTCTCGACGGCGGGCAGGAACTCACCGCGGCGATCACCTTGGAGGCCGTGAAGGAACTCGGCCTCGCCGAGGGTTCCGCCGTCCGCGCCCTGGTGAAGTCCACCGAGATCTCGCTGGCCACCGGCTCGGTGGACGGCCTGTCCATCCGCAACCGGCTCCCGGGCACGGTCACCGACATCGCCACGGGCGGCGCCATGGCCTCCGTGAAGGTGAGCGTCGACGGCGGCGACCTGACCTCGGCGATCACGAAGGACGCCGTCACCGACCTCGGCCTGGGGACCGGTACCGCCGTCACCGCTCTGATCAAGTCGACCGAGGTGTCGCTCGCGACCATGTGAGAGGCAGGGACGTAAGGCCACGCATCAATCGCGTATGCCGCCATTCCAGTTCCTCCGCGGGAATCGCCGGCCGGATGTCGGCGAAGCGGGAGATGACCGCCCGGAGCGCGAGTTCGGCCTCGGCTCGCGCGAGGGGTGCTCCCAGACATCTGTGAATTCCATGGCCGAAGGCGAGGTGTCCGGTGGCACCTCGGTTGAAATCGAGCTGGTCCGGATCGGGAAATCGGCTCGGGTCGCGGTTGGCGGCGCCGGGAGCGATGAGAACCGGAACGCCTTCGGGAATCACGGTTCCGCCGAGCGTGAGCTCTTCGGTGCTGTAGCGGAACGTGGCGATCCCGACAGGCGAATCGAAGCGCAGCAACTCGTCCAGCGCACTCCCGAGGAGCTGCGGCTCGGCCCTCAACCGCGCGAGCGACCCGGGGTGTTGGAGAAGCGCCAGGGCCGCGTTGCCGATGAGGTTGGTGGTGGTCTCGTGGCCTGCCACGAGCAGAAGCACGGCGAGCGACACGAGTTCGTCCTCGGTCAGCTGATCCTGGCCGTCGCGTACAGCGATGAGGTCGTCGAGCAGACTCTCGCCGGGCGAGCTGCGCCTGGAGGCGACGAGCTCGGTCATGTAGCCGCCGATGGCATGTGAGGCGGCGTCGATCCGTCGGGGGTCTCCGGCGGCGAACAGATCGCTCGACCACGTACGTACGAGCTGCCGGTCGGACTCGGGTACCCCCAGCATCTCGCAGATGACGGTGACCGGCAGAGGGACGGCGAGGCTCGCGACGAGGTCCACCGGTCCGCCCTCGGGCCAGGCGTCGAGCAACTCGTCGACCAGGCCGGCGATATAGGGGCGCATGCGTGCGACGGCCCCGGTGGTGAACGCCCTCGTCACCAGAGCCCGGAGCCGTGCGTGCTGCGGAGGGTCGGTGGCGAGCATGTTCCGGGAGACGGCCGGATGGAGATCCCGCTGCGACGGCCGGCCGGCGAAGAACCGCGTGGTGTCCTTCGAAAGCCGAGGATCGGCGAATGCCTCCCGGGCCTCCGCGTAACCCGTGACCAGGTAGCTGGGGCGCCCTCCTGAACCGGTGGGCACCCTCCGCACCGGCGCCGCGTCTCGCAGCCGCGCGTAGGTCGGGTAGGGATCGGCGAAGAACCGCGGATCCTGCAACGGGTCGGTCACGCTTGCGGCTCCATTCCCGAGGGTGCCGGTTCGTGGGTGACGGTGCGAAGGCCGGCCCCCTTCGCGCGTACGAGGTTGTCACCGACTTGGTGTGAACACACAATCTCGCCCGTGGAGGGATAGCCGCGGGCGGCTCATCACGTCGTGGTGGTTGCGAGAAGGGGAGGGTCGATGGAGGCCACAAGTCACGACGAGTTCCGGGAGTTCGTAGCGATGCGCTCCACCGCGCTGCTGCAGCTCGCGGTGCTGCTCACCGGCGGGGACCGGCACGCCGCGGAGGATCTGCTGCAGATTGCGCTGATGAAGGCCTACGGGCGCTGGGCTCATATCGAGCAGCCCGAGGCGTACGTCCGTCAGGTCATGTACCGCCAGCAGGTCAACCGCTGGCGGCTGCGCAGGCACCGCGCCGAGACGACGGTGCCCGTACTGCCCGAGTCCGGCAGCGACGCCGACACCGAGTCGGGCACCGAGCTGCGGATCGCGCTGTGGGCGGCGCTCGGAAGACTGACGAAACGGCAGCGGGCCGTGGTCGTACTGCGCTACTTCGAGGACCTGCCGGAGGCCGAGGTCGCCGCGCTGCTGAGATGTCCGGTCGGCACGGTGCGCAGTACGGCGTACCGGTCGCTCGCCAAGCTCCGGCTGCTCGTACCGGAGCTCGGGCCGGAAAGTCCCGCGGAACAGGTGCAGCAGCTCAGTTACACGCCGAAGGAGGTCCGGGGATGACGACGGAGCAGGTGGAGGAGAAGGTCCGGGAGACACTGCGCGCGGTCGCCCTGGACCGGGTACGGGCACCAGGGGATCTGGCCGAAAAGGTGGTGCGGCGGCGCAGTCGGCGCCGCTTCTCGCAGGCCGCGGGGGCTGCGGTGGCCGTTGCCGCGATCACCGTGGGGGCGGTGCTCGGCCTCGGGGGCGGCGGTGCTGCCGAGCAGGACCGGCCTGTGCGCCCGGCGGTGTCGCCTGAGGGCTGGAAACCGTGGCAGAACGACGCCCGGGGCGCCGGCGAGCGGGGCTGCCTGGTGGATGGTTCCGCGCTGTACTGCAGCGGGTCCAGGTACGATGTCGCGAAGTTCGACGCCAACACCAGCGAGCGGCTGTGGACCGTCAAGGTCAATCGCGAAGGCGACGGGCCCGACCACGCGTTCGCCGCGCGCGACGGGGTGGTGTACGCCTACCGCAATCACACCGCGGACCAGGAGCCGAACGGCGACTACATGGGCGGTACGGATCTGATGGCGGTGGACGCCGACACCGGCAAGGTGCTGTGGACGGCGGAGATGCCGCAGGACGACCGCACCGACCAGGCCGCCATGCTCATCGACGGCGCGGTACTGGCCAACACGCCGACGCTCCGCACGATGTCGGCCCTCGATCCGCTGACCGGTGAGGAGAAGTGGCGCCACACCTGGGACAAGGGCATCGTGTGCCAACGCGGGGTGCTGAGCGGGGTTCCCTATCTCCTGTGCAACCAGGACACCGAGAAGCAGGACGACACCGACGTCATCCGTCTCGATCCCGCCACCGGTCATGCCGAGAAGGTCATGACCATGCCCGGCAGGCAACAGTTCCTCGGGATCTCGGGCGACCGGATGGTCCTGATCGCAGCGAAGAGTGCGGGCGACAAGGACCTGCGGCTGACCACCCTCAGCGGCTCCGGCGAGCAGACCTCGCACTCCTATCGGATCGAGGGAGAGCCGGCCAACTCGGACATCGTCGGTGATCTTCTGATCTCCGTGTCCTGGAAGGGCAAGGCCTCGGCCTACTCGCTGACCACGGGCAAGACCCTGTGGACCGGGCCGGTGGGCGTCAAGATGCCCGACAAGGACACGATGACGGGCCTCGCGGCTCCCGTGGTGCCGGCGGGCCAAGGGGTCGTGTACTTCGTCGGCCCGACCGGCGATCTGTCCGGCCTCGACCTGCGCACGGGTGAACAGCTCTGGCGCGGCCACGCCGACACCGGCAACCAGAAGCCGGGTCCCGCCTTCGGGGACACGCCCCAACTCCTGCTCTACGAGGACGTCCTGATCGCCCGGAACGGCAGCAGGATCGTCTCCCTTCTGCCGCAGATCGGGGACTGACCCGAAGGACCATCGGCCGGGGTGGCAACGCTGCCCCGGCCGACGACCCGGGCCACGAACGACCGAACCCGCCTCACCCTCACAGAGAACGCTCTCCGAGCGTCACTTGTCCTGATCGCGCGCGACGTTGATGGCTGCCTGAAGTTGCAGCCAGGTCGGATCCGTTGCGGCTGCGGTGGTCACCGTTGCCAGATCATCCGACTCCCAGGTGCGGGCTCCGTCGGTTACGACGAGGTGTGTCTCCAGGTCGTCGTAGTCAGGAACCTCGGATGTGGCGTCCAGGAACGCCGTGACTGCGGCCCTCGACGTATCACCGTCCGCACTTTGGGTCTCCGTGGAGCCGGCGTGTACGGACAAGAGCACAAGATCACCTCCACGACTGGCGATGAGGAGCTCGCCCGTTGCCATGGCACCCAGCCCGGACACCGGGGAGCCGGCCAGGACATCATGCTCGACCGCATGTTGATCTTCGAGGTCGACTTCGATGAGAGTCCCGGCGGGCGTTCCGACCCAGAGCACGCCGGGTTGGGCTCCGAACGCGAGGTTGTGTCGTGACCAGGAGCGCATCTGCTCCAGCCACTCCGGCGGGTACGGGTAGCCCGGGCTGGGTTCGCCGAGGGTTGTCGCCAGAACGCGGTGAAGCGAGGGGAACTCGAATACCTCCAGTGAGTTCTCGTATGCGTTGCCTCGAATCGCAAGGTGGCGTCCGTCTGCGCTGAAGATGGGCGTCCCGTAGCCGTCGGCGTCCAAGATCAGCGCCCGTCGAAGCACGCGCATCGCGGCAGGCGCCGGCTCGTGATCGACCCGTGCGAAGAGTCCGTGTGTCGCGCCTTGATCGCTGGCGAGCGTGGCTACCAGCCCGCCGGCTGGATGCACCGCGACCCCGGTGTCCCACCGTGGGCCGATGCTGACGGTTTCCGTAGCAAGGTCGAACACGTCAGAGCGCTCCCAGGCGCTGTCTTCGTCGCCTGACGACGGCGATGCCCACAGCGTCCGACCGTTCGGGCTGAATGCCAGACTGCGGTAGCGGGCAGCGGGTGGAAGATTTTCCAGTTCGGAGAGCCCGGCGGGGGTCCACTGCACCACTCTGCCCTCGGTCGCCACCACGAGCAGCGGCTCGTCCGGATGCCATGTCACGGCGGGTGTCCGCATCCTCCGGTCCCGACCGGCGGCATCGCCGTAGACCCTCGACTCGGCACCAACGGAATCGAGTTGGTGCAGCTGCCCTGCTTCGCAGTCCCAGACGTGGACCGCTGGACGTTCCGAGTCCAGGCCGACGGCCAGGGGAAGCCGCGGATGACATACCAACTGCTCAACAGGACGCCCGCTACTGACTCGTACACGGGCCACGGTCTCAACATCAGTCACCCGAGCACCGTAGTTCTTCCTGGAGGGCGCGGAACGCGTCGAAGAACGCCGGGTTGTGGGCCAGGTCGCCGTTCGCGGAAGGCTGGACGACGAGGTTGTCGTACAGGCTGTTCAGCAGCCACGGCATCTTCGTCGGCCCGATGTCGCGGACCATGGCGGGCTGCTGGAGCGTGCCGTAGGCCGCCACGGCCAGCCGTCCCGTGGCACGGAACCGCCGCACCTGGTTGGTCAGGCAGTCCTTGCGGGAGGCGAACCACAGGCTGTTCACCAGCAGATCGCGCCACCGCTGCTGCGAGACGGCGTCCGCGGCGGAGTCCCGCACCTCCTGCCACACCGGAGTGCCGGCCGCGACCCCGATGGCGGCGACGTGCGGGTGAATGTCCACGCCCTCGATCTCGGGAGTGACCTTGACGTGTGCCAGCCAGGCGTCGACGGCAGGGGTGCGCCAAGGGGTTCAGGAAGGTGGCGCGATCCTCGTCGCGCGTCTCGAGGAACGGCTCGTTGCCGATGACCAGGATGTCGACCTGGTCCAGCACGGCGCCCAGCGCCATGTCGACGCGGGCGAGTTCCTTGTCCATCGCGCTGGTGCCCGGCTGCGGGAGAAGCGTGGTCCGGTGGGGGAACTTCAGCGACAGTACGGTGCCATGGCCGAGCCGGCGAACGACAGCAGGGCCCTGATCGCGGGTTGCCCGGATGCCTCCACACTGTCCAGCTCAGGCATCGCGACGAAGCCCCGTACCCACCTGGCGCGCAGGTCGTCCAGCACCGAGCCGGTCATGCCGCGCGACTCCTCGTTGAGGTTCGCGCCGCGCACGCCCTCCGGGGCCGCGGGACGCGTCCGGTGCCCGGCGTGGCTGCCCGAACCTCCGGAGCCGCTGCCTCCGGAGCCGCCGGCTCCGGCTCCGACTCCGTCCGATCGGCACCCCGCGAGCAGCAGGGCGCCACCCCCGGCGAGGCCGAGGAGCCTCCGACGACTGGGGTTCGTGTCCCTTTCGCATACCTCCGCTCGCACGGTCAGCCGTCGGCCGGTTGGTTCTGCCTGCGCCGGACGTAGAGGCGATTGCCCTCCGGTCCCGTCCACTCCAGGCGGACGACGCCGGGAACGGCGGCGTCCGCGATGCGGGACGGGTGGGACCAGTATCCGGCGACCGGGTTGCGGAAGAACGTGGCCCAGAGCCCACCCGCGTGGTCGGCGAAGAAGTTGTTGTGGCCCGCGCCGACACCCGCGGTCCATCGTCGGGAGTACGGGCCCTCGAAGCGGTCGGCGACGGCGACGACCGCGTCGTACTGGTACTGCGCGCGGCCGGTGCCCGGCGGGTCGTAGGCGTAGCGCGTGCTGCCGTCCGGGGCGACGGACGAGCGGTTCCAGGCGGCCTGGAGGAGGTAGTACTTGCCGCCGTGCTTGAAGACGTACGCGCCTTCGAGGTACGGCTCCGGAGAGTAGGGCGACTGCCGGAACCTCGGGAGGTCCGTGGTGGGGACGATGTCCTCCATGTCGGCACGGAACTTGGCGTACAGGTCGTTGTGCAGCACGAGCCAGGCGTCGTTGCCCTCGGCGTAGATGCCGCCGTCGATGTGGTGGTACGCACCGGGCTCGATGAACGGCGGCCCGCCGGTGAGCGCCTCGCCGAACGGCTTGGCGAGGTTGCCCCTGGCGAGCCGGTACGGGCCCGCGACCCCGCCCTCGCTCACCAGCAGGAACGAGCCGACCTTGCGGGAGTGGTCACCCATGCACGCGACGATGTACCAGCGGCCGCGGACGTGGTGCACCTCCGGCGCCCACACCTGGCCGCGCTTGCCGAACTCGTCGTCGTGCCAGTACTGCTGCCAGGGGGCGACGACCGTGCGCCCGGGCCGGTTCTCGCCGGCGAACTCGGGCGACCACACCTTGCCCTTGGCGGCGCCCGGGCGGATTCCGGTCGTGTCCGCCAGCCGCCACGGTCCGCGCAGTGACCTGGACACCCATACGAAGATGCCGTCGTTCCACGGGGCGGCCGCGTCGAGGCCCGGCGCCCGGGTGGTGCCGGTGGCGACGTAGAGCGGACTGCCCCCGACGACGAAGCAGTTGACGTAGGTGTCCCGCATCCAGACCACGCCGCGCTCCTTGTCCCGGGGGCGCAGTTCGAGCGGGAGGACGAAGGAGTTGTCGTCGCGCGGCCAGAGGTCCGGGCGGGTGTCGGCGAGGCCGTACGGTTCGGGGTCGGGCCAGTTCGCCGGGTATGACGCGGGTTGCGCGCGTCGCGTCGCCGGGTCCGCCTGTGCGGAGGTTGCGGGCAGCGCCGCCGCCACTCCCAGGGTGCCCGCACCTGCCAGCAGGGCCCTCCGGCCGATGGGCGGCCGGTTGGTGTTGTCGGTCATCAGCCATGTCCTCCCTTGTCGGGCCGCCCGAGGGACGGCATGACGAACAGGATGCGAACGGCCGCCGGATTTCGTCAACACTCCGGAAAATTAATCCGGATCGGGTGTTCCGGGGAGTGATTTCGGCCGGGGCGACACCAAAGGCCGTGCGTTATCGAAGCGTTACAATCCCGGGCGGCGGCGTTGATCCTCAACGTAACCCCAGGCCACGGGGGTTGAGGTCGACCGTCCCGGAAGGGTGGGGGCGGCGAGATGATTTCATCCGACTCATTGACGAAAATATTCGCCGCTCACATGCTGTCCGGCATGCACCCACACGACGGTCCGCTGACACGGCTCCGGCGCGGCCATGAGCAATCCGTTCTCGAGTTGCTCCGCAAGTACGGTCCGCTGAGCCGTGCCGAGTTGGGCACCCGCAGCGGGCTCTCCCGCACCACGCTCTACGACATAGTCGCCGGCCTGGTGACCAGCCGTGCGGTGGTCGTCGGCACGCCGTACATCGAGGCGCGCAAACGGGGGCGCCCGGTGGAGAAGCTCAGCCTCAACCCGGCCGCCGGGGAGGCGGTGGGCATCGACTTCGCGCGCCGTGCCGTGCATGTCGCCGCGGTCAATCTCGCCCACGAAGTGGTCGGTTCGGCCGGCGAGGGGCATGCGGCGGATCTGTCCTGGCCCGAGCGGGTGGACATCGCCGTACGGCTGCTCGACTCGCTGACGACCCGTGCGCAGGGGGAATCGGAGGCCGGCGGCTCGGGGCGGGCACAGGCCGTCCATCTCGGCGCGCTCCGTGCGATCGGTGTCGGCGTGGTCGGTCCGACCACCGACCCCGGCAGCGAGAGCGCCCACGCGCAGGGCATCGACGGTCTGCCGGACCTGCTGCGCAAGCGGTTCGGGGTGCCGGTGCTGCTCGACAACAACACCCGCCTCGCCGCGCTCGCCGAAGCGGTGTGGGGCGCGGCGGCGGACAGCAGCGACGTGCTCTACCTGAGGCTGTCGCACGGCGTGGGCGGCGGGCTCGTCGTGGGCGGCGCGCTGCACCGGGGCAGACACGGACTGTCCGGCGAGTTCGGACACATCACCGTGGACCCGGCCGGCGAGCGGTGCGAGTGCGGCGGGACCGGCTGCCTGGAGACCCTCGCCTCACTCGACGCGGTACTGCGCGGCTACCGGGCGGCGGGCGGCAGGGCGGACGGCCCCGCGCAGTTCCTGGACGCGGCAAC
>NZ_JAPWHT010000407.1:0-9413 GCF_027270795.1 Streptomyces sp. ActVer | reverse complement strand
CCCACGCCCCTCCGTCGTTAGGGTCTTTGTCATGGCCACCGGTCCCCCGCTCCCGCCACACCCCGGCTTCCCCGGCATCCCCGCCGGAGGCGCCCCGCACTGGTGGCAGCGCAAGTGGGTCCGCTACAGCGCCCTGACCACCCTGCTGGCCCTCTCAGGCCTCGTCATCCTGGCCCTGGTCCGCAAACAGACCGGCACCGAGGGCTTCCTGGTGGGCCTGGGCCTGGCCGTCCTCCCGGTCCCGCTCCTCGTCGCCGCGTTCCGCTGGCTGGACAGAGTGGAACCGGGCCCCTGGCGGAACCTTCTCTTCTCCTTCGCCTGGGGCGCCTGCGCCGCCGCACTGATAGCCATCGTCGCGAACAGCTTCGCGACGAGATGGATAGCGACGGCGACGGCGGACCCGTCCAGCGCCGACACACTGGGCGCGACGGTCATAGCACCCATAGTCGAGGAGTCGGCGAAGGCAGCAGCCGTCTTACTCGTCTTCCTGTTCCGCAGACGGGAGTTCACGGGAATCCTGGACGGCGTGGTGATAGCCGGCGTCACGGCGACCGGCTTCGCGTTCACCGAGAACATCCTGTACCTCGGCACGGCGTTCGGCACGGACCAGCTCAGCGGCGGCAGCGGCATCGCCTCCGTCACGGCGGCGACCTTCTTCGTACGCGTGATCATGTCGCCGTTCGCGCATCCGCTGTTCACCGTGCTCACGGGCATCGGCTTCGGCATCGCGGCGCTGTCCGCGGACCGCCACCAGGTACGCCGAGTACTGCTCCCGATCATCGGGCTGCTGCTGGCGATGGGCATGCACGCGATGTGGAACGGCTCGTCGACGTTCGGCGAGTACGGCTTCTTCACGGTCTACGCGGCCTTCATGGTCCCGGCGTTCGGCCTGCTGACCTGGCTGGTCATCTGGACCCGCCAGCGCGAACTGGGCACGATCCGCGACGAACTCCCCGCGTACGCGATGGCGGGCTGGCTCACGGCACCGGAGCCGTACGTCCTCGGCTCGATGAAGGCACGGCGGCTGGCCCGCGAGTACGCCACGCACCACGGCGGTCGCGCGGCGGGCAGGGCGGTCGCGGAGTACGAGGCGTACGCGACGTCGCTGGCGTTCCTGCGCCACCGGGGCCGCAAGGGCCGCGCGGGCGCCGACTTCGTCGTACGGGAACGGGAGCTGCTCCACGAACTGTGGACGCGCCGAGAACCGGCCCGCCCGGCTCTCCTGTACGCGGCCCGGGCGACGGCTCCGGCACCGGTGGCACCGCAGTGGCAGGGCTACCCAGCGCCAACGCAGTACACGTACAACCCGTACCGCTCTTAATAGGCGCAGCCCCAAACCACAACACGAACCCAAGAGCGCAACCGCACCCCCACCCCAGACGAAACCCCACCCCCAGTCCCGCCCCGCCCCTCAGCCAGAAGCCGAGGTCAGCCTCCCCAACTCCCCCTCCGTGAGGACAAGCCCGGCCACCCCCAGCAACGCCGGAAGCTGCTCCACCGTACGAGCGCTGGCGATGGGCGCGACGACGGTCGGCCGGGACGCCAGCCAGGCCAGAGCCACGGTGGCGGCCTCGACCCCACGCTCCCGCGCGACCTCGTCGAGCGCGGCCAGCACCCGCGGCCCCCGCTCCGACTCCAGATGCGCACCCGCGGACCCGGCCCGCGCGCTGTCGACGACGGCACCCGCCCGGTACTTGCCGGTGAGGAGCCGAAGACGTTGCCGCCGAGGGAGAGCGGAAAAACTTCCAGGTCGGACGAACCCAGCTTGCGGAGAGAGGTCATGGGTGGGTCAACGGCCGTACCGGACGGCCGTATTCCGCACCCAGGAACCTCTCAGACCCTTCTTACGGGGTGAGCCCCTTGCCCCGCAGCCACGCCATCGGGTCGATGCCGTCGCCACCGCTGGTGTAGACCTCAAGGTGGAGGTGCGCCCCGGTGACGTTGCCGGTCGCGCCCACGCGGCCGATGACGTCACCCGTGCTGACCTTCTGCCCGGCGCTCACGCTGATCGACGACTGGTGGGCGAACCACAGCTCCGTACCGTCTTCGAGCTCCAGGATCGTGCGGTAGCCGTACGACCCGCTCCAGCCCGCTTCCTTGATCGTGCCGCTGGAAACGGCCTTGATCGGCGTACCCGTGGGAGAGGCGAAGTCCAGACCCGTGTGCTGGCCGGAGGACCACAGCGAGCCGGTCTGACCGTAGGTCGAGGTGATCGTGTACGAGGAGGTGGGCAGCGTGAACTGCTTGGCGAGCTCGGCGAGGCGCGCGGCCTCGGCCTTCTCCTTGGCCTCCTGGTCGGCCTTCTTCTTGGCGGCGGCGACCTTGGCCTCGGCGGCGTCCCTCTCCTTGGCGGCCAGCGTGGCTGCCTTCTTCGCGGCGGCGGCCTCGGCGGCCTCCTGGGCCTCGCGGTCCACCTGGTCCTGCTGCTGCTCGGCCTGGAGCATGATGCGGGCGCGCAGGGCCTCGCCGGCATCCGAGTTGCCCTGCTCGGCGTCGGCAGCGGTGAGGCCGACGGCGGTGATCGGGGTGCTGGAGCCCTCGGGGGCGTCGTCGTCCGAGAACGGCGAGCCGACGTTCGGCAGGTCGGGGATCGAGATCGACACCGGGGGCTTGCCGGTCTGCGCGGTGGCCATGCCACCCGCACCGACGGCGGCTATGACACCGACGCCCAGAACGGTCGAGCTACGGGCGAGTCCGCCGCCGCGCTGCTTGGCGACGCGGTGCCGGCCGCGGACCGGAAGGACGGTCTCCGCGCTGGGATTCCAGACCTCCCACGTCTCCTCGTCCTTACGAGCGCCGTAGGCGAATGTGTCGGGCTTCTTCTCACCCGAGGACTCACCCGTCAACTCATCCGGAACGAACGAGGGTGTGAGGGCAGACCGGTTGGACGCCACGTGGGCGCACTCCTTTCCTTCCTTCTCGCCTACCGGGTTAGCTGACGGGTTCGGAGCAGGAAGGTCTCCTACGCGCGTCAACCGCGGTGCGCTACACCGCGAAGACGAGCGATTCACCCCAAGTGATGGTTCCCCGGTTCCCTTGCGGGATTCGGCGCGTGCGCACGGAGCCGACTCTTGTGACGGCTGGGACGACCGCGCTGCGTTATCGAACGTTAATAGACCCGGGCACCGGATTCCAAGCTGTTCCTGATGATCGTTACGACCCTTGGCCCGGACTTACAGGTCACGAGCGGGGTAAATCGGGCGAGTTGATCGACATTCAGGAACAGGAGTCCTGTTGATGGTGCGTCAGCTGTTGAGCGGAGGGACGCCGTTCGACTACCAGCAGTGACATGGGTCTCCGAAAGAGCGACGCATCTCACGGCCGCCGCACTCACGACCGTCACGCAATCACCACGACCGTGCCCTCACGACTGCGCCCTCACGGCCGCCGCACCGCAAGCAGAGCCATGTCGTCGGTCGCCCCGCCCCCGGTGTGCCGCAGGACGTCGTCCAGTACCGCGGTGAGCAACGCGTCGGGCCCGGGAAAGACCCGCCCGGACAGCCGTCGCGCCGGATCGTAGAAGACGTCTCGCCGGTCCCGCGCCTCGGAGAGCCCGTCCGTGTGGAAGAGCAGCATGGCCCCGCCGGGGAACTCCTCCTCCTGTCCTCGGTCGGGCCAGGCCCCCAACTCCCCGGTCCCGAGCGGCAGCGCGGGCTCCGGCGCGGCGAGCGTACGTACCTCTCCGTCGCCGTACAGCAGGAGGGGCCCGGGGTGGCCGCGGTTCACGAGGCGTACGACCGGGGTGCCGTGCGGGATCTCGGCGAGCACGGCGGTGGTGAAGTCCTCGAAGACCGCGATGATGTCGCGCCGGACACCTTCGCGCGCGAGCGCCCGCTCCAGCCGCTGCGCGACCGCCTCCAGGCTGGCCTCCTGCTCGGCGGCCTCCCGGAAGGCCCCGATGAGTACGGCGACGACGCCGACCGCCCCCATGCCCTTGCCCCGTACGTCGCCCACGAGGAGCCGTACGCCGTGCGGGGTGTCCTGCACGGCGTACAGGTCGCCCCCGATGAACGCGCCCTCCTGCGCGGCCTCGTACCGTGCCGCGATCTCAAGACCGCCGATCCGCGCGGCCGGTTCGGGCAGTACGGCCCGCTGGGCGGCCTCCGCGATCTCGCGGGCGGTGGCGAGGCGCGCGTTGCCGCGTCCCACGAGCCGGTTGATGCCGACGGCGAGCACGGCGGCCGTGGCCACGGTGAGGACCTCTGTGACCGCACCCGCGTCGAAGGCGAACTTGAGATGCACGAGAGCCATGCCCACGGTCGCCGCGATTCCCGTCCACACCGTGGCGCCGAGCGAGAAGAGGGGTGCGGCGATGAGCACCGCGGCCGTGAAGAAGGGAGCCGCGGTGAAGTCCTGCGGGGTGAGGAGGTCGTAACAGACACCGGCGACGATCAGCAGCGCCGGCAGCACGCGGACGAGGGTGCGCTGGTACGAGGCGGTCCTCTCCACGGGCTCGACGTCCACGGGCTCGACCCGCACCGACTCCTGCTCCTCCACCTGTCCAGGCTTCCGGGAGCGGGGGTGGCGGGCGAGCGGACGAGGACCGGGCGGGTGAAGCCACCTGGGAACACCCGGGAAAGCGCCTGAAGAAAACACCCGGGAAAACACCTGAGGCCGGAATCCTTGATCGGATTCCGGCCTCGGGCCTTCAGTAGCGGGGACAGGATTTGAACCTGCGACCTCTGGGTTATGAGCCCAGCGAGCTACCGAGCTGCTCCACCCCGCGTCGTTAAGACCACTGTACGCCATCTGCGGGACCCGAAGCACACGCGTTAACTTCGCCCGCGCTTCACCGGGTGGTTTGGTACGAAAAATGACGATCGGCGATACGGGTCGGCCCTGCCCGTCGGCCGTACCGACGGGAAACGCGCCGGTCAGGCCAGATGACGGTTGGGGGCCTTCGCGTCGGCCTCGTACTCCGGGAGCACCAGGACGTCGGCGCCGGACGCGGCCAGCAGCCCGCTCCCGTCCGCGCCCGCCACGAAGGTGTCCGGCTCCCGCCAGGCGGTCACGACCCTGCGTACGCCCGCGTCGAGGATCAGCCGGGCGCAGGGCGCGGGCCGGGACGCGCGGCGGGCGCACGGCTCCAGGCTGCTGTAGACGGTGGCGGCCGCGAGCCGCGGATCACCCGGCTCGACCTTGGCGAGCGCGGCCTCCTCCGCGTGCGACACAGGGTCAGCCTCTCGGGAGTACCCCCGGGCCAGCTCCGTACCGTCGGCCGCGACGACGACCGCGCCGACGCTGAACGCGGTCCGCGAGGGCGGACACTCGGCGGCCAGTTCGCAGGCGAGCGCGAGCCATCGGTGGTCGGCGGCGGAGGGTACGTTCCCGGTGCCGGGCGCGGTGGGGACGTACCGCATGAGGACGACGTCCCCCACGGGCCGCGTCTCGACCAGCCGCAGCCGGTTGCGGGGGCCGCCCGGGTAGTCGCCGGGTCCGAACAGCCGGGGCGCGTCCGGCTCCCCCACGACGAGGGGCGCGAGGGCGAGCTGCAGTTCGTCGGCGAGGCCCTGGCTCAGAAGCTGGGTGTGGACGCGGCCGCCGCCCTCGACCATGAGCCGCCGTACGCCGCGGACGTCGTGAAGGTGGGTGAGTACGGCCCGCCAGTCGACGTCCGGGCCGACGGAGACGACATCGACGCCGAGCCCGCGCAACGCGTCACCGGCCTTGGCGGCCCCCTCGTCGGTCGTGTAGACGATCTTCTCGCCGCCCGTGGACCAGAAGTTGGCGTCGGGGTCGAGGTCGCCGCTGCCGCTGACGGTGACCTTCAGCGGGTACTCCGGCCGTCCGGCGGCGACCCGGGCCGCGCGGCGCTCGGCGGAGTTCACAAGGAGCCGGGGGTTGTCGGCGCGCAGGGTGCCCGCGCCGACGAGGATCGCGTCGGACTCGGCCCGTACCTCGTCGACCCGGTCGAAGTCGGCCGGTCCGGAGAGCAGCAGCCGTCCGGGGCCGGTGTCGTCCAGGCAGCCGTCGAGGGAGACGGCGGCGGACAACAGGACGTAGGGGTGAGGCATGGACGCGCTCGCTTTCGGGCTCTGGCGGGCTGTCGGGATGGCGGGCTCTTTCGGAGGCAGAGGCGGGGCTCGCCCAGACGGCGGGCCGGTGTCGCCCGGTCGCCGATCCGGGCTTGGTTCAAGTTTGAAACAAACCTACACTGGGGGCATGACGACCCGCTGGCTCACCCCCGAGGAGCAGCGCGCCTGGCGCGCCTACATCGCCGCCTCCCATCTCCTGGAGGACGCGATCGACCGGCAGCTCCAGCAGGAGGCCGGCATGCCGCACCTTTACTACTCCATCCTCGCCAACCTCTCCGAGGCGCCGGGCCGCAGTCTGCGCATGACGGACCTCGCGGAGAGCACGAAGATCACCCGCAGCCGGCTGACGTACGCGGTGACCCGCCTGGAGAAGGACGGGGCGGTACGCCGCGAGGACTGCCCCATGGACAAGCGGGGCAGCGTCGCGATCCTCACGGACGAGGGGATGGCCCTGCTGGAGCGCACGGCCCCCGGCCACGTCGAGACAGTCCGCGCGACGCTCTTCGACAAGCTCACGCCGGAGCAGGTGGGGCAGCTGGAGGAGATCTGTACGGAGATCGCGCGGGGCCTGGAGGGGGGCGACCCGCAGGCGGCCCCGGACGACGTCCCGTGGCGCCGCCGGTCGAGCCCGTGCGCGGGAGGGACGACGACGGGCGAGGCGTAAGGCGTAAGGCGCACGGGGACCGTACGGGGACACACGGGTCGCACCACAACCACCAATATCCGTTGCTTCAACTTTAAAGCATGGGGTAGTGTCGCGATCCGAGGATCTGCTTCAAATCTGAAGCAGGTGAGAGATCGGACCGGGAGAACCGCATGCCCGACTACCCCGCCGCCACCCAGCGCTCGCGCGTCCGGGTGCCGCTGCGTTTCAACGACGGCTACAGCGTCGACGCCGAACTGGTCACCTTCCACGGCCTGACCGACGGCCAGGAACACGTGGCGATGATCCTCGGCAACCTTCCGACCACCCCTTCGACCACCCCTTCGGTCACTCCTTCGGCCACTCCTCTGGTCCGCCTCCACTCCGAGTGCCTGACGGGCGACGTCTTCGGCTCGTCCCGCTGCGACTGCGGCCCCCAGCTCCGCGAGGCGGTCGAGCAGATCGCGACCCGGGGCGGAGTGCTCCTCTACCTCCGCCAGGAGGGCCGGGGCATAGGCCTCTACAACAAGCTCGACGCGTACGCCCTCCAGGACGAGGGCCTCGACACGTACGCCGCGAACACGGCCCTGGGCCTTCCCGAGGACGCCCGGGACTACACGGCGGCGGCCCAGATGCTGAGGGCCCTCGGCATCACGGAACTGGACCTCCTCTCCAACAACCCCGACAAGGCGGACCAGCTCCGCGACCTGGGCATCACGGTCGGCCACCGCGTCCCGACGGGCGTCTTCACCACGGCCCACAACGTCCGCTACCTCCGCGCGAAGGTCCTCCAGACCCAGCACACACTGCCGCTGGCGAAGCTGACGGCGGGCTGACGCGACCGCGGACAGCCGGCGGAAGGGGTGGCTCCGCGCCCCCGCAGGGCAGAACGCACGCATGGGGGACGGCAGCGAAGCCCAACGCATCGCGGAGGACGGCAGACTCTGGGAGCACACGCTGCACGAGAACACCATGCTGTTCCAGCGCGGCAACCTCTTCCTCGTGGGCCAGTCACTCTTCGCCGTGGCGTTGCTGCTGATCACGTGAACAGCCCCCGAAACACAACCGAGCCCCCACCTCAGAAACGTCTCTGAGCTGGGGGCTCTCGCGTAGACCCTGTGGGACTCGAACCCACAACCAATGGATTAAAAGTCCTGGCGGGATCTTGCTAGGTGATTCCGGACGCTGCTTCGAGGTCCGGAACCACCTGGTCAGAGCGCATTCGCCGTGAGGGGTGATCCACCTTATGACGGCTCGTGCCGCACCATCCGCTCACGCATCGCTCACGCAGAAAGGGCCTGCTGAGCAGTGCGTTCGCTCGTTCTGACGCTACCTTGCATTCCGAGGAGCCTTACGGGTGTGCCACGTTCGTAGCCTCATCGCGATCACGGGCAGCCGGTCCCACCGAAGAGCCCAGCGTTCCCACCGGTCCCGCCCCTGCCGTCGGGCGGCGTGGACGGCGCCGAAGTCGTATCGCCGGAGGTTCCGTCGGTATGGCACTCGAAGTCGTAGAGCATGCAGTTCGGTTCCGGGGTCGGGTCGGTGATCGGTCCGCTGGTGGGCTCGGACGGCTGGGCGTTCGGCGGGCGGGACGGCTCGGGATCGGGCGCGGTGCTCCCTTGACTACAGCCATAGGGGCACCCGCCCGGAGTTTGCGGAGACCGGCGCCCTCGTTCTCCCCGCGCTGGTGGCCACGGCGGCGCTGGCGGCTGGCTGATTCGGCTCAGCCGCAGGCTGTGACCTGATAGGCGGTGAGACTACTGCTCGGATGGAGGCTCGTGGTATTGCCGCTGTGTCGTGGGAGGCTCTGACATGCCGGTCACGCCGCCTCCTGCATACGGCATGTCCCCGTTGGCCAGGCGCAGTTGCCCCTCGGCGACGTGTAGCGGTCCGGTCGGCCATTCCATGGTGGGCAGTTTAAGTACGCGGAAGTCTCGGTCTCGGCGGGGGTCGGCCTGACGGAGGATCTCCTCCTCTGAGCTGCCCAAATCCACGGGCTCGGTGTGAACGTGGACGATGGTCCCCGTACTGGCCTCGTAGACGGCGAAACTGACGCATTCCATGGGGGTCTCCTGGCTGGGGGTCACGTGATGTCGTAGACGACGCCTTCGGCGCGATGCAGTTCGCCGTCACCCCGCAGTTTCACGGTGACGCGTGTCGCATTCTGTAGGAACTCGACCGCGCCCAAGGATTTGATGTTGACGTCGGGTGGGGATGCAGGGTCGTCCCGGATGCCGCACTGAATTTGATCTGAACTGCGCTGCGTACACACTACGGATATAAAGATCTGGCCGTAGCTGGAACCGGATTTTCCAGTCAATCCGCCAGTGATCAGATAGCGACGGCTCGCGTCGAGGCCCATGGTCACTGTTGCGCTGGCCTGCCCCTGGGTCCATGCGAAATACCGGTAGACCGGGAACATGGGAACTCCTCCGTATGGAGTGGTGGCTTTTCGGGAACCTAACAGCCTGCGGCAGGCGTGACAACTGCGAGAACTGGCACGCGTACGATAGTTAAACACACCCAGGCGACCTGCACCGGCGCCCGGCATCATTTCTTTGTTTGAATTCCACTCCCCTGTTTGCACCCAGCCTCCGCCTCGCCTTCCCCTTACATCAAGGGCATCTCAATTCACGCACTATTCCCCGTTGGCTCGGCCGCCACTCTGCGTTTCAGAAACCCCAATACAACTCAATTCTTCGCTTCTGCAACTTGAGTCCTACCGCCTTCCAGGG
>NZ_JAPWHT010000406.1:0-9417 GCF_027270795.1 Streptomyces sp. ActVer | reverse complement strand
CGCGCAGCCCATCCGCGGCACACGGCAGACCGCCGCGCAGCCCAAGCCCACGCCGCAGGTCGACGACGCCGAGCGCGAGGGAGCCCTCGCCGAGATGTTGGCCGCCGCATCGGCCGCGAACTTCACCGACGGGCTGCCCGAGCAGTTCCAGTCCACCTTCGGCCACGCCATCGAGCAAGGCACCACTGTCGAGTTCCGCGAAGCCACCGCCCTGCTCCGCGGCTCAGCCGCCGCCTGACCACCGCCATACCCAGCGGGGCCGCCTCGCCCAAATCGAGGCGGCCCCGGCTCAACAGGAGACCACATGAACCTGAAGGAAGCAGCGGCCCGCGAGGCCTACCTGAAGACGCTGCTGGACGTGGTGGGCGACGCCTACAAGGCGGCCCGCGTCGAGACCCGGCAGGCCCTCGAAACGGCCGACCAGGAGAGCGGGACACGGCAGGTGGCCGTGTCTCTGCCGGGAGGCCCGGACATCGCGACGGTGAGCCTGTCGTCCGGCAGCGCGGAGGCGCGTGTTGTGGACGCGGACGCGTACACGGCGTGGGTGCTCCAGTACTTCGGCAGCGAGATCGAGCGGAAGTTCGTGACCGGTGTGCGGAAGGCGTTCACGGACCGTCTGTTGAAGCAGATGACGGCGGCTGGCAGGACGGAGTGGCCGGACCCGGAGACCGGGGTGATCCACGAGGTGCCGGGTGTGGAGATCGCGGGGACGCGGTCCCGTACGCATTCGGTGCGGTTCAAGGAGCACGGCCGGGACAAGGTGATGACGGCTTGGCGTGAGGGCCGTCTCGCCACGGTGGCCCTGCCGCAGCTGACTGCGGGCGGTGCCGAATGAGTGCCGAGATCGCACGCATCAGCCTGTCGAGCGGGGCCGTCGAGACGGTCATGGTTGACGGCGAACCGCACGTAGTGTTCCGGCCGGCCGTCGAAGCGATCGGCCTCGACTACTCCTCGCAGCTCCGCAAGCTGCGTGACCGGTCGTGGGCCAACCGTAGGGATATCCCCACGGTTGCCGAAGACGGGCGTACCCGGCAGATGGCCGCGGTCGACGTCCGCACCTTCCTGATGTGGCTCGCCACCGTCAACGAGAACAAGGTCTCCGAGTCCGCGCGCCCCACGCTGGTTGCCTACCAGCGGGAGACGACCAGCGCCGTCGAGGCGTACTGGACGCGCGGCGGCGCGGTGAACCCGGCCGCCACCCGCGACCAGGTCGCCGACCTCCGCGAGCGGCTCGACGGCGTCGAGCGGGCCCGGCTCGCTCAGGAACGCCTCTCCGCGATGGGCGTCGCCAAGCAGTTCGGCCTCGTCAACTCCTCATACGTCGAGGCCATGGCCCGCACCGAGCTGGCGCGGATGAACGGCACCGAGCCGGACATCGACCCGGCGGATATCACGATCACCTGCGAGGAGTTCCTCGTCGAGCGTGGTGTGACCGGTCCGGATCTCCGCTCGGCGCGCACCCGGCTCGGGAAGACCGTGGCCACCCTGTACCGGGCCCGTTACGACCAGGCGCCACAGACGATCAAGCGGCCGATCGATGGCGTGCACCGGGACGTGAAGGTGTACACGCACCGGGACATCGACCTGTTCGAGAAGGCGTGGGCCGAGCTCGGCCGGCACTACAACGTGCAGACCGCGATCGGCGGTGCCGCATGAAGCTCAGCGACTACCGACGTCTCGGGTGGGACACCGAGACCACCGGCGTCCAGGTCCACGAGGCACGCATCGTCACCGCGGCGCTCGTCGTACGCGGCGGCAACCTCCCCGACCGAACCTTCTCCTACATCATCAACCCGCAGATCCCCATCCCCGCCGCCGCGAGCGCCGTGCACGGGATCACCGACGAGCGGGCGCAGGCCGAAGGCGCCGACCCGAAGGAAGCGCTGGAGGAGATCGCCAGCAGGCTCACCGCGGCTCTCGTCCACGGCATGCCGGTGGTCGCCTTCAACCAGTCGTTCGACTGGAGCGTCCTGCACTACGACCTCGCCCGTCACGGCCTGCTCACGATGGCGGACCGTCTCGACGGCGATCCCGCCACGCTGCTGGATCCCCACGTCATCGACCGGCAGTGCACGCCGAAGCTCCGCGGCAAGGGTCTGCGGAAGCTGAAGCCGACGTGCGAGCGGTACGGCGTCGCCCTGGAGGACTGGCACACGGCCGAGGCGGACGCGCTGGCGGCGCTGCTGCTGGCCGACGCTCAGTTCGACTACCACCCGCAGCTGAACGAGATGGGCCCGCAGCAGTTGTTCGCGGCTCAGAGGGCGTGGCGGGCGGAGCAGCAGACGGGGCTTCAGGAGTTCCTGCGCAAGTCGGAGCCGTCGGCGTACTGCGCTCCGGAGTGGCCGCTGATTCCGGCGCAGCGTGGGGAGGGCGAGTGATGTTCTTCGTCTCCCGCCGCCGCTACCGCGAGGACGTCGCCGCCGTGAAGGCCGAAGCCGAGCGGCTCCGCGGCCTCGTCGCGAAGGCCGAGAACATCGCGAAGACCGAGGTCAACAACCGCCGCCTGATCGGCGAACAGAACAAAGCCCTCGACGCCACAGTGAACCGCCTCATCAACCGCCTGACCGCGACCCGGCGCCAGTTGCGGATCACGGAGGACGCGGCCGGTATCGACCACGCCCGGGCGCAGGAGGTCGGCGACCGGCTGGTGACGGTGCGGGATGCGGTTGCCCGTGGCCGCAAGGAAGCCGCCGCGTCGGGTGGTGGGGCGTGATGGCTGCGACTCCCGTCCTCGACCTCCAGCCCGGCGACCAGATCGCGCACAAGGGCGGCTGGTTCACCCTCGCCGCCCGGCCTGCACCGCACGCCGTCGGCGGCCAGCTGACGCTCACCTTCGTGGGCGGCTCACACCGGTCCGTGCACTGGCTCGCCCACCTCACCACCCGCAAGGAGGGGTCGTGACCACTCCCACCCTGTTCGACACCGAGACCCCCGCGGCCGGGCTGACCACCCGCCCGGCCGCGGCCGGCAACCAGCCCCTCGTAATTGGTGGGGATCTTTCTCTCCGCTCCACCGGGATCGGGTCCGCCGACTGGACCGACCACGTCCGCACGAAGGTCGCCCAGCGCGGCCACCCGCGCCTCGCCTACCTCGTCCAGGAGATCGGCTCGTTCCTCAAGAACGCCGACCTCGTCGTCCTCGAAGGCGCCTCCTACGGCAACGCCAACATGGGCGGCCACGAGGAACTCGCCGGACTGCGGATCATGGTGCAGCACTGGCTGTGGCGCCGCGAGATCCCCTACGCGATCATGCCGCCGTCATCGCTGAAGCTGTTCTTCGCCGGGTACGGCAAGGCGTCCAAGCCTCAGATGCGGGCCGCCGCCGAGCAGCACTACGGGCGGACCTTCGAAGGCCCCGCGGCTGGGGATGAGTGCGACGCGTTCGCGCTTGCTGCCGCGGGCTACGCCTGGCTGGGGCTTCCGCTGGCCGATGTTCCGCAGCGGCATCTTGACGCGCTGGCCGGCGGCGTGTGGCCGGAGCGCGAGGCGGTGGCCGCGCGATGAGCGACAGCCAGGCCCTCGTCATCGCCACCGTCCTCGTGTTCTCCGCCCTCGCTGGTGTCTGGCAGGTGATGCGCGCCCGGCAGGCAGAGTCCGAGCGCGACCGCATCGTCGCCGAAGCCCGCGCCCATGCCGCGGTGAGGACGGTCTCGGTCACCGAGTGGGTGACCGCGGGTCTCGTCGACGCACTCGCGGCCGAAGACCCCGAACTGATCGCCGGATTCGAACGGCTCGACGACGCCGCCCACGAGGAGCTGCGTGATGCGGCCATTCCGGAGCAGCGCGAAGAAGAGGACCGGTGACCGCCATGAGTCAGCGTTCCGCCCACGGCCTCACCACCCCACGCGCCGACGACTGGCGCGACCAGGCCGCATGCCGCGACGAAGACGCCGAGACGTTCTTCCCCGTCGGCACCACACCCCCAGCCCTCGCCAAGACCCGCCGCGCCAAAGTCGTCTGCTCCGGCTGCCCAGTCCTCCAGGAATGCGGGGCGTGGGCGTTGGACACGCGCCAGGCGTACGGCGTGTGGGGCGGCATGTCCGAGCGGGAACGCGCCGGCATCCTTCGGCAGAAGCAGCGCCGCAACCTTGATGCCGCTGCCGTCGCGGCCAAAGCCGAGCAGGCCCGGCAGCCCGCCAAGCCGCGGACACTGCGCGGCATCGTCGAACAGAACACTGCGCGCCTCGACGGCGGGCACCTCGTCTGGGACGGGCCGAAGCAAGTCCACTTCGGTGGACAGGTGTACACGCCGAAGCAGGCGTGTTTCACCGTCGACCGCGGCTACTTCCCCGGCGGCCGGGTGACAGTCGAGTGCAGCCGGCCGGAGTGCGTCCTCCCCGCGCACATTGCGGACCAGGAAGAACGCAACGCCCGGAAGGCCGCCGACGAGGCGACCGCCAGGCGGATGGTGTCGCCGAACGGGCGGTTGCTCGCCGACTGCGGCACGCGCTCCGCATACAAGCGGCATCGCAAGAACGGCGAGAAGGCGTGCGACGCGTGCCGGCAGGCGAACACGGACGCCGACAACCGGCTGCGGCGTACGGGCACCAGCAAGGCCCTCGCGTGACCGGGCAGGACGCGGGTCCGGACCCGCCGCCGCTCCTCGACTGGCGGCACTCCTCGCACTGGTCGTGGACGCCGAAACCGTGCCGGTACTGCGGCAAGGACACCCAACTCCGCGACTCCAAGCGGAAGCCCGCGCACAAATCGTGCGCAGAAGACGCGCTCGCCCAACAGGCCGCCGATGCGGCCGACGCCTACGACAACGAAGGACACCTCGGATGAAGCGTCTTCGGACCGGCCTCATCTTCGGCGCCGCCCTGTACGGCGTCGCCTGGGCTGCCGGAGCTTCCCTGCTCTGGTGCGTGGTCGTCGGCCTCGCCGCCGCGGCCGTCGCCGCCTCACTCGTCTGACCCCGCCCAACAGCAGCGCCCCGGCCGCGGGAATCGGCCGGGGCACCACACCCCAACAGGAGACACCATGACCAACCCCGACCTCCGTCACATCACCGTCATCCTCGACCGCTCCGGCTCCATGATCACCGTCAGGGACGACACCGAAGGCGGCCTCCGCGCGTTCCTCGAAGCCCAGACCGAGGCGCCCGGTCAGACGACCGTCAGCCTCTACCAGTTCGACGACCAGTACGAGGCCGTCTACGAGCGCAAGCCCCTCGCCGACGTCCCGCCGTTCAAGCTCCGGCCGCGCGGCGCGACCGCCCTCCTCGACGCCGTCGGCCGCACCATCACCGCCCTCGGCGAACACCTCGCCGACACCCAGGAAGCCGACCGGCCCGGCGAAGTCATCGTCGTCATCCTCACCGACGGCCACGAGAACGCCTCCGCCGAGTACACGAAGACCACGGTGAAGAAGCTCATCACCCGACAGCAGGACGAGTACGGCTGGAAGTTCGTGTTCCTCGGCGCGGACCAGGACGCGTTCGCCGCGGCTGGCGGGATCGGGATCCGCGCCGAGTCGACGCTGTCGTACTCCGGGACGCGGACCAAGGCGTCGCTGACGAACGCGGGCCACATGGTCGCTCGCGGTACGGCGTCCGGGCTGTACGCGTTCAGCGACGACGAGCGCGACGACAGCACCGAGTAGAGCCCTCCGACCGGCGGTCGAGCTCACGGTGCCCTCCCACCGCGACCGCCACCCCGGGAGCCCGCCACTTCCCCCCGGCGGACTCCCGGGGACCCCAAGCCAGCACCACCCAGCAAGGAAAGGAACCACATGCCCAAGCTCACACCCGCAGACAACCCCGAAATCAAACTCGACTCGGCAGCCGCCGCCGTCGAAGCCACCCTCACCCGCGAACAGCGCCGCGGCCTCTTCGAAAAGCCCGGCACCGTCGTCTACGCCATCGTCGAACTCACCTCGAAGAGCTACACCGGGCACGCCGAAGGCGAGGACAAGCCGCCGCAGGTCAAGGTCCGCGTCACCGGCTGCGAAGTCGCCCGCACCGACGAAGACGCCAAGTCCCTCATCGAGGCACGACGGGCGATGTACCGGGGCCGGCAGATCGACGGCACGTTCGACGAAGTCGGCCAGGGTCCGATGCGCCCGGACGGCGCGCTCGCCGACGTGATGGCGACGCATCCCTCCGAGGACGAACTCCGCGAGTACAAGCGGCGCCGCGAGCAGGAGCGCCAGGACGAGTACGTGCGCTGACACCCGACAGCACGAAAGCCCCGCACCGGTCTGGTGCGGGGCCCCTGGGCAGGAAGGAGGAGCCGGTGTCAGGACTCGGCAGGAGCGCGTTCTTCACCGAGCGCTTCGAGCGCCCGCTCGTAGAAGTCCATCGACACGATCACCGCTACACGCTTGCCGCGACTGGTCAGCACGGTCGACTCGTCGCTGTAGCGGGCCCGGCCCACTGCGTCAGCGAACGAGTTGCGCACGTCGGCAATCCGTTCCTCGTGCTCAATCTTCGGCGCGGTCATAGCCGGATTGTAACTCAGACCCTTCGTGTACGTGGTGTACATGAGAGCTATGATGGACTCATGATTCAGGGACTTCCCGAGGACCTGGGCACGTCGGTCTCCGCTGCCCTTCAGCACATCCAGATCATCCAGGCGAAGGAAGCGCGCCTCGCCGCCGCTCGCCGCGAAGCCCTCCGCCAGACCCTCCACCGGATTGGCACCGAGCACCGCACGGGCAACCTCACCGACGTCCAGCTGTGCGCCGCGTTCCAGGCCGTACGCCAGCTCAACATGCCCGGACGGATGGCCGCTTGGGACGAGATCGTCGGCGTGCCCTGGAAGCGGACGCTTCAGCTCGCCAAGCGACTCCCGAACGGCCCCGAGGGCACGTGGATCGGCGAGTACCCCTTCCAACCGAGCACCGTGGCCCCGATCTCCGGCGTGGCCGTCGTCTATGTCCTCTTCGACGAGGCCAACTGCCCCTGCTACGTCGGCTCCACGGACAAGTTCCGCGCGCGTATGGGCGCCCACGAGAAGAGCGGCAAGCACTTCGTCCGCTGGCAGGCCCACCCGTGCCACGACCGCGAGCACGCCTACCTCGTCGAGGACCGCCTGCTCCGGCAGCACAAGCCCTACCTCAACCGGAAGGCCAGCAGATGACCGGCCTCCCGGCGCGCGTCGCCCAACTCACTTGATCAGCACGGACGAGAGAAGTACTGATGCCCTGGTTCGCACTCGATGACGGCTTCGACACGCATCCCAAGGTGCGCAAGGCCGGGAACGCCGCCGTCGGCCTCTTCGTGCGCCTTGGCGTCCACGCGACTAAGCACCTCACTGAGGGGCACCTCGACGGCGCGATCGTCCGCGACTACGGCACCGACGCCACCGTCCGCAAGCTCATCTCCGTCGGCATGCTCCACGCGCCCGGGCACATCTGCCAGCACTGCCCGCAGCCCGTCGAGGGCGGCTTCTACATCCACGACTACCTCGACTACAACAAGTCCCGCGCGCAGATCGAGGCCGCCCGGGAGAACGCCCGGAAGCGGCAGAACCGTGGTCGCGAGAGTGCCCGGCGAAACCGAAACGAGCGCGATTCTGACGCGAATCTCAACTCAAACTCGCGCCAGAATGGCTCCGGTTTCGCTCCAAACTCGCGCCAGAATGCACCCCTGTTTGAGGACAGCGACGCAGGTCACGGCGACACGTCACGCCGTGACACCCATGAGGGTGCAACGGGTGTCCCCTCCCCTCCCCTCCCCTCCCAGCCCTATGAGGTGGCTGATGTAGGTGGGGGTGGTGCGGGCAGTGAGGCGCCCGAGGCCCGGCCTGACGGCCGCCTCGCCCCGATCGACAACGACGGATTCGCCCTCACGGACGCCATGCGCAGATGGGCCCTCGCCACCTTCGGCCCCGCCCTCGACGTCGACCACGAGACCGAGCAGTTCCTCAGCCACCACCGCGCCGAAGGAACCCGCCGAAAGTCCTGGCCCGACGAATGGCAGAAGTGGCTCCGCCGCTCCGCCAAGTGGGCATCCGAGCGCGCCACCCGCCCACCGCTGCGCGCTGTCTCCAACGGCTACCAGCCCTTCCAGTGCCCGCCCGCCTCCGCGTACGAGAACGACCTCGGCTTCTAAGGAGCACCGCGCCATGACCGACCCGCAAACCGTTGCCGAGAACCGGCCTTCGATGCTCGCCCGCCTCATGGCCGGAATCGCCAGCCACGCACCCCACGTCACCGCCGGCCCCATCGACGACGCACCCACCCCCGACGAGCCGGGCCACCCTGAGTACCACCGCCGTCAGCGGGCCGAGTTCGCGCTCGGCCGCTGGACCACCGCCGTCCCCTACCGCTACCAGGACGCGACCGCGACCCACGCCGAGATCCTCGCGTGGGCCGACCGTGCGGCAGACGACTACCGGTCGGCTGGCTTCCTCGTTCTCACCGGCCCAATCGGTACGGGCAAGACGCACCAGGCGTACGGAGCCCTCAGGCGGATCGCCGAAGCCGGACCCAAGCGCTTCGAGATGATCGCCACCACCGCCCCCGACATGTACGGACGCCTCCGCCCCGGCGGCAGCGAGCACGGCACCGAGCACGAACTGAAGCGCCTCTGCCGGATCCCGCTGCTCCTCCTCGACGACCTCGGCACCGAGAAGCTCTCCGAGTGGACCGAAGAGGCCACCACCCGGCTGGTGAACGAGCGCTACAACGAATGCCTGCCGCTGATCATCACCACCAACTTCCCCGTACGCGCGGCCACCGGCGCCCCGTCCACGGACCTCGTCACACGCCTCGGCGACCGACTCGCCTCACGCCTCGCGCAGACCTCGACCGTCGTCCAGCTCGACGGCCCCGACCTCCGCCGCGGACTTCGGAGCGTCTCCTGATGCCCATCCGCCCAGAGAACCGCGACCGATACCCGGCCGACTGGAAAGCCATCAGCCTCCGCATCCGCACGGTCCGCGCAGCCGGCCGCTGCGAGTGCCACGGCGAATGCGGGCGCGGCACCCACACCGACCGCTGCCCCAACCTCAACGGCGGCCAGGCGTACGGCACCGGATCGAAGGTCGTCCTCACCGTCGCCCACCTCGACCACACCCCCGAGCACTCGGACGACAGCAACCTCCGCGCCATGTGCCAGGGCTGCCACTTGCACTACGACCGCGACCACCACCGCGAGACGGCCGCAGCTACCCGGCGCGCCGCCATCGAGGCCGCCGGCCAACTCGCCCTCGACGCCCCTCCGTGACCAAACCCCCGGAGTGGGCGATCCGCTGCCCCTGGTGCAACGCACCCCCCGGCCAACGCTGCACCAGCCCCCGCGGCCGACGACTCGTCATCCAATCCCACGACGCACGCATCACCGACTTCACCCAGGAGGACCCGTGCCCGGCATCCCCGACGCCGCCCTCGCCGTCATGGCCGCAGCCCTCGACGACTACCGCCTCACCACACCCCCAGACCAACAAACACCCCGCGGCGCCGCCGAACGCACCGT
>NZ_JAPWHT010000405.1:0-9476 GCF_027270795.1 Streptomyces sp. ActVer | reverse complement strand
GCGCGCAGCCCGGCCGCCGCACCGGTGCCGAGGCCGGCGCCCGCGACGCCGAGCGTCGCCGGCACGATGAGTTCAGAGGCAGAGCTCCAGACGCCGCCGAGCACGAACTCGCCGACCCGGTCCGGCATCAGCAGCAGTGCCGCGCCCCAGAGCAGCGCGGCGGCGGCCTGCCCGCCGCCAAGATGGAGGCAGAATCTGTTCAGTTGACGCGGGGCCTGCCGCAGCACCCGTGCAGCCTCGGCGACGGTGACCAGCGACAGCCCCATCAGCAGAGCGAGGAACGGGCCGAGCAGGAGCTCGGCGCCCCGGACCGCACCGACCGCGCCGACCCCGACGATGGCGCCGAGGCCGTACGCCCTCAGCTGGCTCGCGCCGCTGAGGCTGACGTTCTCGACCAGGTACCGGTAGCCGAGATCGCGCTGCTCGCGAAGCCACCCGCGCGCCCCGGTCATCCGGGGGCGGATGCCTGACTGAAGGCAGCCGTACACCGCGGCCACCGTGGCGGACGCGCCCCAGGCGAGCAGGAAAGCGGCCACGCTGCCCACGTGGGCCGCCACCACCATGGCCGGGACGAGCGCGACGCCCCACACGAGGTCGTTGGCGAACGCCTTTTGCCCGGAGCCGGCCGCGAAGAACGCGAACCGCCAGGCGTCCTGCAGCAACAGCGCAGGCAGTACGACGCCGAGGGAGACGAAGGCGGGCCCCACACGGCCGCCCAGGCCCAGCCCGACCAGCAGACACATGGCGCCGAGGGCGGTACCGATGCCGAGGGCGGCACCCGACGACCGGGCCGCCGCCGCGCGCCAGGACGCGGTCGGTACGCCGCTGAAGCGCACCACGAGCGGGTCGGTGGCCAGGCCGCGGGAGACGTTGAGCACCACGCCGTAGGTCAGCCAGGCCAGGCTGAACACGCCGAAAGCGGCCAGCCCCAGCGAGCGTGCCACGTAGATCCCCACCGCGAAGTTGGTCATGCTGGAGGCCGCCTGGTCGGCCAGTCCCCAGGACAGCCGGCCGACCATGGCCCGCTTGGCGGTCCGCTTCTCCCCCTCGGTGGTCATCGGTGTCACGTCTTGATCAGCCCGGCGTCGTGCAGGGCATCGGCCGCGGCGGCGACGGTGACGAACGGCAGCCCGGACCGCTCGGCGACGTCCAGCAGACTGTGTTCGCCCTCGGAGAGGCTGAGCACCCAGAGCATGGCCATCTGGGCCTGCTTGGTGTCGCTGCGGCCGCCGAGCGCGTCGTACAACCCACGTCGGCCCAACTGTGGCTCCCCGTAGGGGCTGAGGTTGACGTACCGCCGGTTGCGGTCGAGCACGGCGAACGCCTCGCGGCAGACTGCAAGGGTGTCCGCCATCGCCTCCGGAGAGACGAAGTCCGGGTTGTCCGCCGAGGTGTGGTACTCGGGGTAGCCGGCGTACGGGGTCCGGCTGAGCGACCCCACGCCGAGGTTGAACCCGGGTGAGCAGTACTGCCGCTCGTCATAGCCGTAGGGAGTGAACTCGGTGATGTGGTGCGGGCGTTCGGAGGCAGCCAGCACGTGCCGCATCACCCGGTCGATCTCCGCGTCGCCGCGCCTGCTCTGCTTGTACGTCAGTTGGCCCGGGTCGCCCGCGCAGGCCAGCACAAGACCGTGCTTGACCCGTTCCACCCGCTCCGCGTTGCGGGCCAGCCAGGTGATGGCCCCGATGGTGCCGGGCGCGTAGACGAACCGGTAGGTGTAGTACGGCGTCCGCTCCGCCAGTGCCCTGGCCAGGAACGTCGCCACCGCGATGCCGGCCAGGTTGTCGTTGGCCAGTGACGGGTGGCAGACGTGGCAGGAGACGATCACCTCGTCCTGGACCTGCCCGGGGACCACGTGCTCGGCGTAGGTGAGGTGGCCGTCCGCGAGGGTGGAGTCGACGCGCACCTCGTACTCGCCGTCCGGCATCGCGTCCAGGGTCTCCTGGGCCAGGCAGAAGCCCCACTCCGGCTTGTAGTAACTGGTGCGGTACGGCACCCAGTTCGGGTGGTCCGGCAGGGTGTGCAGGTGCGCGCGCAGCTCGGACAGGGGCATGGTCCTCGCCACCGGCACGCTGTAGCCGAGCACGTGCAGGCTGGACGCGGCGAAGTCGACGACACGGTTCCCGGCGGGGTCGGCGATGTACGCGTCCCGGATGTTCCACTCCTGCGGCACCGTCCAGTCGAGCACCTGCGTCCCGGTCGGGACCTCGTGCACCTGGAGCGGGACGTACTCGCCGACGATGTCCAGGGTGGCGCGCACACCGTCGCCGGTGATGCTCCGGCAGAGCGGGTACGTCCGCTCCACCAGCTCGTACATCTCCTCGCCGACAGTGGTCATCGGCGCCACCGCAGGGTGTCGTCGACGGTGTCGGCTTCGGACGCCGCGCGCAGCACGGCGAGACGGGTGAAGCGTTGCTCGAAGTTCTCCCGGGTCAGGTCGAACTTCCGGTAGGCGTCAGCGAGTTCGAGCGCGCCCTGCTTCACCGTCCACTCGCAGTCGAAGCCCGGTATCGCGGCGCGGAACCGGGAGAAGTCCACCCGGTACGACCGCGGATCGGCGCCGTGCTCTCCGGTGATCACCACCTTCGCGCCGGACACCGCCTCGGCGACCTGCTCGGCGATCTCGGCGACCGTGACGTTGTTGGTCTCGCTGCCGATGTTGAACGCCCGGTCGTGCACCGCTTCCCGCGGCGCGGTCAGGGCGGCCGCGAAGGCCCGTGCGATGTCGGCGGCGTGCACCAGCGGGCGCCAGGGGGTGCCGTCGGAGAGCACAAGCACCTCGCCGGACAGCAGCGCATGCCCCACCAGGTTGTTCAGCACGATGTCGGCGCGCAGCCGGGGCGAGTAGCCGAAGGCGGTGGCGTTGCGCATGAACACCGGGGTGAAGTCGCCGTCGGACAGCGCGTGCAGGTCGTCCTCCACCCGCACCTTGGACTCCGCGTACGGCGTCACCGGGCGCAGCGGGGCGTCCTCGGCCACCAGGCCGTCTCCGCCTGCGGCGCCGTAGACCGAGCACGTCGACGCGTACAGGAAGCGCCGCACTCCGGCGTCGCGGGCCAGCCGGGCCAGCCGTACGGAGGCGTGGTGGTTGATGTCGTAGGTGAGGTCCGGCGCCAGCGATCCCAGCGGGTCGTTGGAGAGCGCGGCCAGGTGGATCACGGCGTCCACCCCGGCCACGTGGTCTGCCGTGACGTCGCGCAGGTCCACCCGCACCCCCGGCGGGTCCGCGGGCGCCGGGCCGAGGACGCAGTCGGCGAACAGGCCGGCGTCGAGGCCGACGACCTCGTGCCCGGCGGCCGCCAGGACCGGGGCCATGACGGTTCCCAGGTAGCCCTGGTGTCCGGTCAGCAGTACGCGCAAGGTTCAGTCCCCCAGATCGAGCGTGAGTTTGGTGACGGCGAACGCCTCGGCGTATCGCTCGTGGCATTCGATGCCGCGGATCCGCGCGAGGCCGAGGAAGGCCTCCCGGTCGTACCAGGGCCGGTGCCGCTGCGAGGGGTAGTGCTCCTGCAGCAGCCGCACCTTCTGTTCGGCGATCTCCGGCGACAGCGGCTGGTACGCCGTCGGACGGCCGAGATCGCCGTCCCACTTGACGATCTCGTAGCCGAGGACCAGGTGGTCGCGGAACGCCGTGGGTATCAGCTGCGCCAGACCGCGGTGGTCCTGGTGCGCGTCATCCGTGCGCGGGGCCAGCACGAGATCCGGCTCGGTGCGCTCGCGCAGTTCCTCGACCGCGGCCTTTGCCTCCTCCCAGTGCGCGGGCAGCCGGCCGTCCGGCAGCTTGTGCACGGTCAGCCGCAGGTCGGCGCCCGGGCAGAAGGCGGCGAGCGCGGCCTCCTCCTCCTGCTCGCGCTCGCTGCCGCCGCCGGAGAGCACCAGCGCGTCGACACGGATGCCCGGCCGCGCCCGGCACAGCGTCAGCAGCGTGCCGCCGGCGCCGATGGCGATGTCGTCGCAGTGCGCGCCCACCGCGACGATCCGGTCCATGGGCCCGGTGCCGAGCTGGATCATGCGGTTCTCACCCCGGGGTTCGCTCCCGCGCCGTCCCGTTCCCACACGGCCCACGGGCGGTCGCCCCGGGTGTAGGCGTCGTCGAGCGCGGCCCGCTCCTTCACGGTGTCGGTCGGCTTCCAGAAGCCACGGTGCTGGTGCGCCACCAGCCGTCCGCGCTTGGCCAGTTGGGCGCATCCGTCGGCGACCAGGTCCCCGTTCTCCGGTATGTGGTCGAAGACCTCCTGGCGGAGCACGAAGTAGCCGCCGTTCTCCCACAGCGGCAGTTCGCTCACCGCGGTGATGCCCCCTACGAGGCCGTCCTCGCCCAACTCCACGCAGTGGAAGGAGGACTGCGGCGGCACCACCATCATCGACGCACCGGCGTCGCGCAGGGTGAACCGGTCGATCATCTCCGGCAGCGGGGCATCGGTGAGCACGTCGGCGTAGTTGGCGAGGAACATCTCGTCACCGTCCAGGTGCTGCCGCACCCTGCGCAGCCGCTCCCCGATCGGCGACTCGATGCCGGTCTGCGCGAACGTGATGGTCCAGTCGGCGATGTCGGTGGACAGCAGCTCGGTCCGCCCGCCCCGCAGCACGAAGTCGTTGGACACCGTCTCCTCGTAGTTGAGGAAGAAGTCCTTGATGTGGTGGGCCCCGTACCCGAGACACAGGATGAACTCCGTGTGCCCGAAATACGCGTAGTAGCGCATGACGTGCCAGATCAGCGGGCGCGGGCCGACCATCGCCATCGGCTTGGGCACGTCGTCGGAGGTTCCGTTGCGCATCCGCATCCCGTAACCGCCGCAGAACAGGACGACCTTCATGGCTTGACCTCGACAATGCTCAGTTCCGGGATGGGAAAGACAAGCCGGCCGCCCCACTCGTGCACGAAGGACAACTGCTCGACCAGTTCGGCCCGCAGGTTCCACGGGAGGACGAGGACGTAGTCCGGCTTGTCGGCGGCTATCTGCTCGGGCGGCAGGACCGGGATGCGGGTGCCCGGGGTGAACCTGCCGTGCTTGTAGGGGTTGCGGTCGACCGTGTACGGGAGCAGGTCGGGCCGGATACCGCAGTGGTTGAGCAGGGTGTTGCCCTTGCCCGGGGCGCCGTAGCCGACGACCGTCTCGCCGCGCTCGGCCGCCTCGATGAGGAACCGCAGGAGGTCCCGGCGCACCTTGGCCACCCGGGCGGAGAACTCGGTGTAACCGGACAGCTCCCGCAGCCCCGCGGCCTTCTCCCGGTCCAGCACGTCGGTCACCCGCTGCGTCGGCTCGCCGGCCACCTCGGCCGGCCGGGCCCACAGCCGGATGGAGCCGCCGTGCGTGGGCAGCAACTCGACGTCCACGAGCGTGAGTCCGCCGCTCGCGAGGGCTCGGATCGCGGACGCGACCGTGTAGTACTGGAAGTGCTCGTGGTAGATCGTGTCGTACTGGTTCTCCTCGATCAGGGTCAGCAGGTGCTGCACCTCGATGGAGACCCAGCCGTCGTCGGCGACCAGGGCGCGCAGCCCCTGGGTGAAGCCGACCACGTCGGGGATGTGCGCGTACACGTTGTTGGCCACGACCAGGTCTGCCGGGCCGTGCTCCGCGCGGACGGCGGCGCCGGTGGCCGGGTCCAGGAACTCCGTGAGTGTGGGCACACCCGCGTCCCGCGCCGAGGCGCCCACGTTCACCGACGGTTCGACGCCGAGGCAGCGGATCCCGCGGTCCACCACATGCCTCAGCAGGTACCCGTCGTTGCTCGCGACCTCGACCACGAAGGTGTCGGGGCCGAGACCCACCCGCCGCACGGCATCCGCGACGAACGCGCGCGCGTGCTCCACCCAGGAGGTCGAGAAGGAGGAGAAGTACGCGTACTCGCTGAACGTCTCCTCCGGCGTGATCAGCGGAGGGATCTGCGCCAACCAGCAGTCGGTACAGACCCGCAGGTGCAGCGGGTACGTCGGCTCCGCCTTGTCCAGTTGGTCCGCGGCGAGAAAGCTCTCACATGGTGGCGTCGCCCCAAGGTCGACGACGCTCGCCATCGCTTCCGAGCCGCAGAGTCGGCATCGTGTCATCTGCTCTCCCCATCCCCCCTGCTCACGCGGTGTCCCCGCCGCGAGTCAGTGTTCTTGTCCCGCACCGGCGGTGGGCTGTCCCCGCCGCCGGACCGGCCCGCGATCGCGGTGCGGTACTCCTCCACCAGGCGCTCAAGGCCGACAGCCGGGCTGAAGTCCAGCTCGTAACGGCGCCGGGCCGCCTGGCCCATCTCCCGGTTGCGGGGCGGCTCGGCCGCGATCCGGCGTATGCAGGACGCGAGCGAGGCGGGCTCGCCCGGCCGGTGCAGCAGCCCGGTCACCCCGTCCTCGACGAGTTCGACGAAGGCGCCGTGACCGGCGGCGACGACCGGGACCCCCGCCGCCATCGCCTCCACCACCACCAGGCCGAACGCCTCCAGCCACGTCGAGGGAGCGACCACGGCGACCGACCGCGCGACGGCCTTCCGGCACTCCGCCGTGTCGTACAGGCCGACGTAGCGCACATCGTCGCGGCCCGCCGCCCAGGCGGTCACCTCCCGCTCCAGCGGCCCCGTACCGGCGATCACGAGCGGCACGCCCACACCGCCGCTCGCCGCGATCTCGTCCCACGCGGCCATGAGCAGCCGCACCCCCTTGGCCTCCGCGAGCCGGCCGAGATAGAGCAGATGCTCGCCGCTGCCCTCCCGGCCGACGCCCGGGTCGGGCACGAAGTTGTGTTTCACCGCGAGCCGCTCGGCCGGCATGCCGGCACGCACCAGGACGTCGCGCTGCGCCGCGGAGAGGCAGAAGAACCGCTCCACGCCGGACCACCACCGCCGCCGGTTGACCGACAGGCTGACCGCGAGTGGCACCGTCGCCAGCCGGGAGTTCCGATAGCAGCCGTGCCGGACGGCGGGCAGTGGTGCGGAGCCGACGCACTCGGTGCACGGCCGGCCGTCCCGTTGCAGCGTGCCGGGTGGGCAGACCTGGGTGTAGTTGTGCAGCGTGGCGACGGCGGGCACGTCGGCGTCGGCGCAGGCGGCGAGGACCGCGGGCGACAGGAGCGGGAAGACGTTGTGAACGTGCACCACGTCCGGCCGTTCGGTGCGCAGCCGGGCGGCGAGCTCCGTGCGGACCGCCGGGTTCCACGGCACGAGGAGCGGCAGCGCGGCCTTGGAAAGGAGGGACCGGGCGGCGATGTCGTCGCTGCGCCGCTCGAACACCTCGACCCGGTGGCCGGCCTCGCGCAGCAGCGCGACCTCCTGGTCGACGACCTTGTTCTCCCCACTCGGCTGTGCCGAGGCGTAGCGGTTGTGCACCACGAGGACGTGCATGCTCAGGTCGCCTCCGATCTTTTGGCCCATCGCGGGATGTGTCGTCGCGGGGCTTCGGGTGTCGGGAGTCGAGGGACTTCGGGCGTCGAGAGGCGGGTGGCCGCGGCAGGTGTCGCCAGCAGTGAGGCGGCCACGGCCAGATGCAGCAGATACGGCGAGGCGTCGCCAAGACCGGCCTCGGTGTACGACGCGATCGCGCAGTAGCTGATCAGGAAGATCGCGCAGGCCCTCGACAGCGACGGTGGCCGCAGCAACGCGACGCCGGCAAGGACGATGATGATCGCCGCCACCAGGGCGACGCCGATCAGACCCTGCTCCTGGTAGACGGCCAGCCAGCTGTTGTCGATCGGCAGCCCGCCGAACGACTTGTCGCCCAGGCCCATGCCGAACAGCTGCTCCGCGGTCGTCCGGGGCGCCGCCAGCAGGGCATCCCAGACCTTGGCCCGACCGGTGAGATTGGAGAAGTTCTCCTGGCTCTGCCCGCGCAGGAACCACGCCTGCAGCGCGGAACTCAACGCCACCGCGGCCACCGTGGCGCACAGCACCGCCCAGACGAAGAACCGGCGGGCGGCGGCACTGGTCAGGACGAGCGAGCCGATCGCCAACGCCAACCCGATGAGCAGCCCGAGGGTGGCCGTCCGGGTATGGGTCAGCACGAGCAGGACGAGTGACGGCACGATGACCACCGCCGCGCTTGCCCTGTCGGTCCGACGGCCCAGTACGAGCAGCACGGTGAGCCCGATGACGACCGCCGCGTACTGTCCGATCTGCGGCGGGGTGAGCGGCCACAACGCGCCGACAAGGCGTCCGCCGTAGAGCTCGGGCATGGCCGCGCCCGGTGACACGACCAGGCCGGCGGCCACCGACCCGAGCACCGCGAAGTACATCCGGATGTGGTGCCGGACGAGCGTCGGGCCGCCGTCCCACCAGCGGCTGAGCAGCCACAGCGTGCCGACGAAGAGAGCCAGCCGGCCGCAGCGGAACAGCGCGCCGAACCCGGACTCCAGGTTCGCGCTGGAGATCACGCTCAGCACCAGCAGCAGGGTGAGCAGGAACACGAAGGCGCTCGCTCGCAGGCGCAGCCGGAGATTGACCGCCAGCGCCAGCGCGAACGCGGCGACCAGGGCACCCATGGTGACCATCTGGATGAGGGAGCGGGGCAGCGGAATGATGGTCTTCGCCCCGGTGGAGCCGAGCGTGTTGAGGATCAGCAACCCCCAGACGATTCCGACGACCTTCGGTGTGCCGCCAGGGCGCGGTTCGGCGCCGGGCCGCGTGCCCGCCGTGTCCGGTCCGCCCGGAAGCCCACCACGCCGCAGGTCCCCGCCCATCTCAACCACCGGCCCGTGGGCCGAGGGTGCTGCCCGTGTCCTGCTGGTAGGTCCCGCCCTGCCACTGGTCGAAGGTGAGCACCCGGCCCGGGTCGTTGGCGACGAATTTCCATGATCCGAGGTAGACGTTGTCGTGCCAGCGGTTGTGCTGTTTGAGGGTGATCGCGTCAGCCACCCGCTCGCCCTTGTAGGGCGACCAGTCCGGATAGGTGCCGTAGTTGGACAGCACCGCCATTCGGTCGCACATCGTCGTGCACTCGACGACGGACTTGTCCAGCACGAAGCGGTTGCCGTGGATGTCCACCCGCTGGGTCTTCCACCGGCAGTCGCTGTAGAGCGGTGCCTTGGCGATCGCCGGCTGCGCGCAGCGGTCGGCGTTCCGCACCAGCAACGTGCAGTCACCGGACGAGGTGTTCGCCGGGCTGTTGCAGAACCGGTCGGCGTTCTCCCACAGGGTGATTCCGGACCAGTTGTTCTCCAGCAGGTTCCCGTAGACCTCGATCTTGTCGGTACGGGCCCGGATCCGTGGTTCGCCGCCGGACTCGGACAGGTAGACGGTCGCGTACGGGAAGTTGTCTCCGCCGTCGGCCCCCTTGCGGCCCTCGACCCAGTTGTTCCGCCGGATCGTGTTGTTCCGGATCACCGCGTTGTAGCTGGTCTCGTAGATCAGCGCGGCACCGTCGTTGGCCTCGATCACATTGTTCTCGATGCGGAAGTCGTTGTTGTTCGTGTCCGCCCACAACCCTGTTCCGCGGTTGTCGTGCACCCAGTTGCCGCGTACGTCGGCGCCGTTGACGGCCCAGAACTTGATGCCGCCGGTGC
>NZ_JAPWHT010000404.1:0-9548 GCF_027270795.1 Streptomyces sp. ActVer | reverse complement strand
CGGGGTGGGGGCGGTAGCTGAGGCCAGCACAGCGCCTGTGAGGCCGCCGAGGCTGAAACTCGCGTGCAACCGGCCCATGATCGGGCGGCCGTGAGCGTCCTGGCAGCGGACTGCGGCGGCATTGACTGCGACGTCGAGGACGCCGTGCGCGGCGCCGAAGACGAACGCCGCCACCAGGAGGCTCTCCAGGCTGCGGCATACCCCGAGGACGGCAAGGCCGACGGCGAGAGCGATGGCACCGCCGGTCAGCAGTGCGGGCAGGCGGGCCGAGTGGGCGAGGCGTCCGCCGGTCTGGAGTCCAACGACCATGCCGAGGGCAGCGGCCAGCAGGACCAGGGCGAGCCCGGCGGTGCTCACCTCGGCGGTTTTCTGAACGGCCGGCATGCGTGCGCCCCAGACGGCCATCACCACGCCCAAGCCGGCAAAGTACCCGGTCAGCAGACGGCGGCTGCGCGCCAGCTCGGGTCCCGCGGTCTGGTTCACGCGGCGTGCTCCCGGGTGGCCGGGGCCGCCTGCGCGACCGCAGCCACCTGGACGTCGAGGTTGCGGTACGCCTCCTGGGCACGGGCTTGGGCGATGGTGGCGGTCGGCCCGGTGGTGATCAGGTAGCCGATGCGGGCGGTGAACAGATCGCCCCCGTCCTGCGGCAGCACGAGCTGGTCGCCGGCCTGTCGCTGGAAGCGCACGCGCTCCACTCCCCCGGTGGGTGCCGTGACACAGCGGGCGGTGAGGGTGCCGGAGTAGGCCGGGTAGATGAAGCGGATCGCCGCGGCCTGGTGGCGAGTCGGCGTCAGGTCGGGAGTATGTCCGCAGGCGATGTCTGCGGCAGCACGGGCGAGGTCGACGCCGGTGGCCAGGTGAACGAGGTGGCTGATCATGTCGCCGGCGATCCGCGCGTTGACCTCAATGAGGCGGGGGCGGCCGTCGACCACGCGGATCTCGACGTGGCTGACGCCGTCGGTGACACCGAGGGCGTCGATGGCCGAGACGGCGGCCGGGGCCACGGTGGGAAGGAGCGGGTCGGTCGCATCGACCATGTGCGCCAGCTCCTCGAAGTGGGGCGGCATGCCGACGGTCTTGCGGGTGACAGCGACGACAGTGGTCTGCCCCTGGTGGGTGACGCACTCAACACTCACCTCCGGGCCGTCGAGGTACTCCTCGACCAGGACCTGGGTGCTCTCCACTCCGTGGCTGGCGGTCTTGGCGGCGAAGGCGTACGCGGCCGGCAGCTGGTCGGCGGTGTCGACGCGGACAACGCCCATGCTCGCGGCGTGCGCGGCGGGTTTGAGGACGACGGGGAAGCCGATGCGCCGGACGGCAGCTGCCGCCTCGTGCTCGGTGCGCACGCTGACGGAGGCGGCGGAGGGCACCCCGTGGCGGGCGAACAGGCTGCGGCTCGTGTGCTTGTTGCGGCAGCCCTGGAGGGCCTCCGGAGCGGTGGTGGGCAGGCCGAGCCGGCGGGCCAGGCGGGCGACGGGGATGAGATACCACTCGGTCCACGTCATCACGCCGGCCAGCGTGTGCCGCTCGGCGAGCGCGTGCCCGGCCGCGGTCAGCGCCGCCTGATCGGCGGGGTCGGCAACCTCGTAGTCGAGGAGGAACTCCTTCTCCCAGGTCGGCGCGGCGCCGGAGATCAGGACGACGTCGTAGTGGGCGGCGACGTTCTGAAGGCAGGTGCCGCGATACGCCTGGGCCTCCATGTCGGAGGCTGCAACGACCAGGACGACGGGGCGAGAGGACAACAAGGCTCCAAACAGTGCGGGGGAACGGAGAGCTGAGGCAGGACGCCTGGGTCAGGGGGTGCGGCGGCGTCGCAGCTCGAAGGCAGACGCCCACTGGGGGTGGTCCTCGATCAACTTGCGGGCGTACAGGGCGGTGAAGGAGTTGTTCAGTCCGCGCACGCCCGCGGGCAGCTGCCAGCGCAGGTCCTCGAACAACGTCCTGAGACCGACCCGGTGGCTCGAAGCGACGGGCGAGATACCGGCAGGGCGTAGAGATCGGCAAGGGTGCGGGAGGTGGGTTTGGCGGCGTCTCCGTGGGGTGTTCCGAGAGGTCAGGTGAGAGAAGTTCGCAGGGCGGGGGTGGCGCGCAGCCGGGCGAAGGAGGCGAAGAGGCCCAGGGCCTGCAGTGCGGCGCAGAGGGTGATCACGTGGCCGAGCTGGGCGGGCGGCACGGTGGCGACGAGGACACCCGCGATGGGGAAGGGCAGCAGGAGCAGCAGGATGGTCAGCGACAGGGTGGCACCGAACACCGGTGCGGGGATGAGGTGGGAGCGCAGGGTGCGCAGCACGACGGTCATGCCGCCCTCGCCGGCCATGAGGACGGCGATCAGGGCGAGATAGGTGCCGTAGGTGTCGGCGAAGGAGACGGCCAGGCACGCCAAGGCGGCGATCGTGGCGGACACGGCGCCGATGGGCCACAGGCCGAAGCGGTCGATCGCCCGGCGGCACAGGGCGACCGCGAGGAGCGAGGCGACGGCGGCTGCCGACCAGATGAGGCCGACGTCGGCCGTGGAGTGTCCGAGCTGTTTGACGATGATCACTGGGGTGGCGGCCTGCAGCAGGCCGACGGTCAGGTTGGAGACGGTCAGTCCGGTCACCAGCCAGCCGAGGGCCGGTAGCGCGCGGAGGGTCGACCAGCCGGTGTACAGCCCCTTAAGGACGGGCCGCGGCGCGGCGGGCTTGCTCCGGTGGCGCTGGCGCGGGGCCAAGGCGCTGGTGAGCAGCGAGAATGCGGCGATCACGATCAGCATTCCGGTGGCGCCGGCCCGCTGCAGGAGCAGCCCGGCGAGTGCGGGGCCGACCAGGGTGGCGACCTGGTCGATGCCGAGCAGCACCGACTGAACGCGGTGGGCGCGGGCGCCGGCCTCGCGGCCTGCCACTCCGCCCGCGGTCTCGGCCGCGATGTAGGAGCATTCGGTGAGGATCCCGGTGGACGCGGCGAGCAGCATGACGGTGACCGTCGCGCTGAGGCCCGCCTGCGTTGGCAAGATGAACGCGGTGGCCAGGACAACCAGGGCCCGGCCCGCAGAGGCGAAACGGAGCACGGCGGTGGTCCCGTGGCGGTCGACCAGAACTCCTGCGAAGGCGAACGAACCCAGCCTCGGCACCCATTCCAGCGCGAACGAGAGGCCGGTCAGGGCGGCCGAGTTGGTGGTGGCCAGTACCAGCAGCGGGATGCCGTAGGTGGCCATGGCGAACGCGGCAGCGTCCGTGCTGCGCGGCAGGTAGATGCCGCGCAGCAGAGTGGGGACCGGGCAACGGGCATGCCAGGGTCCGACACGGGATCTCACGCAGCGCGCCCCGATTCCTCCGCCGCACGGGACGAGCGGGCGATGTCCTGGTGCAGGACGCGGGGGTACGCCGTAAGCCACTCGGACAGCGCCGCGCGCGGAGCCGACGGTTCGGTCGCTGCGCCGGATTGCCCCAGGCTGCCGTCCTGCATCTGGAAGGCATGCTGGACGCGCGCGACGAAGTCACTGGTTCGGCTGGGGAGTTCGTTGGTTCGGGCCCAGCGTGCGGCGGTGTCGTACACCTCGGCGAGGTCCTTGCCACTCGCGGTGAGCTGGTAGCGGGCCAAGGCGTGTCCGCGGGCATGGATGAGCCCGAGGTCGCGTGCGGTGTCGATGGCGTGGCGCAGTTGTCCGGTGGTGAGGTCGCCGAGGGCGCCCTGCAGGCTGCCGCGTTGGCGACTGATAGGGCCGTTGTCGTCGATCTCGGTGATCAGGCGTATCAGGCCCGGCAGGGACAGGGTCCGGATCGCTCGGCGTTCGCGCAGGACGCTGGTGGGCAGGGCGGCTGTCATCGGCGCGGGCCTCCCTCCGGTGTGATGGGGCGGGCGGGTATCTGGTGGGAGAAGAGGTCGCTGGACTTCCACTCCGGACCGTTGGGCGGCGGGGTGGCGGCCAGGGCAGGGACGGCAGACTGTGCGGCCGGAACTGGGGGCGCCGGCAGGCGCGTCGGGGTGGTCGCCCACGGGCCGGAGCGGGTCTGGGACGGGGCGGTCCCCGGTCGGCGAAACGGCTCGGCCCCGCCGGACGGGAGGACAGCCCACGCAGTGATGGCCTGGAAGACGGGGGCGAGCGCCTGGCCGCTAGCGGACAGCTGGAAGTCGCCGCTGCCGGTGGCCGTGACGAGGCCGTCGGCGACCAAGCGGTCCAGGGGCTTGTAGACGGCGTTCAGCCCGTAGCCGGACATGGCCTCGGTGGCCAGGGTCTTGGCGCTCGCACGGCCCCGGGCCTGCAGGGTCATAAGGATCGGGGTGGCGTGCCGCGGGGCGATCAGAGTGATCGTGTCGTCGATGTTCTGGGCCGGGGGGATCCGCTCGGGCTCCAGCTCACCGGTGGCCTTGCTGGTGACGAGCTGCTTCTCCAAGTGGGTATCGCCCCAGGAGGCGATCACGGCCAGGACGGGCAACAGCTCGGCGCCGCGGCCAGTGAGGCCGTACGTGACGTGGCGCGGGGCGTACTCCGTGCGTTCGACCACGCCAGCGTTGGTGAGGTGGCGCAGCCGGGGGTGGAGCTGGCCGTCGGCGAGCCACGGCAGCCGGGATTTGATCTCGGCGTAGCGCAGCGGCTGGGAGGAGAGGGTCATCAGCACCCACACGCTCCAGCGCGTGGCGAGCAGATCCAGCGTCTTGGTGACGCTGGAGTAGTCGTTCGGGGTGGTAGGGGGCTGAGCGGTGGTGGCCAAGGATGGGGCTCCTCAAGCAGTGCGGGCAGATCAGCGGGTGCGGGAGGCGGCGGTCGCCGGGGCGGCGGGTACGGGCACAGCCGGCGGAGTGTCGGGGGCCGGTGCACGGCGCAGTCCTGCCAGGACCGCGCCGGTGTTCTTGGCGTAGGCGTCGCGGGCGGCGACGGACTCGGCGATGCGGCGGGCGCAGTCGACGATGTGACCGGCGGCAAAACGGCCGATCTCCCGCTCAGGAGCGATGAGTTCGCGCAGCCTCTCCAGCTGGAAGGCGATGTTGCGCTCAGCGAGCACCAGATCGCTGTGACTGCCGGTGAGCGCAGCGAGCAGGGTGGCGTCGGAAGTGTTGCCGGCGAGGGCATCGAGTTCGGCGAGGGGCTGTCCGAACAGCGCCTCGATGCGCTGGGCGATGATCTCGGAGATGGCGTGGGCGGTGGCGTCGGGCAGGGGCAATCGGCGGGCTTTCAGGGACGGCGGGTCCGCACCGCCCCGGCACGGCCGGTTGCCGGGGCGGGCGGAGCAGTGGCGGTGATCTTCGGTTGGGCGAACCGCACCGACTGCGCGGGGCGTTGATCGCGAGCGGGCATGGTCCGCAGGAGGTCGTCGAGGGCGGCGACGTAGCCGTCCCGGCCGGCCAGCGCAGCCTCCAGCCACTGGGCGTCCCAGCGCAGGTCCTCGGCGGACAGCTCGCCCAGGTCGCGGTCGCAGGACATCGAGGCGTGGACGCGATCACGTACGCGGACGACCTGTTCCTCGGCGACCGCGAGAAAGCTACGCAGTTCCAGCGCACGGTGGAGGGCGGCGCAGACCTCAAGATGGGCTGCCTGCGCATACAGCTCGGCGACGGAGGCACCGAACGCCTCCTCCAGCACGGTGTCGCGGCTGGTGGACTTGTCGATGACGCTCATCGCGTCACCCCGCGCGTCGGGATACCCCGCTCCCCGGGCAGTGCGGGCGCCGCGGTGGGCGGCGCCGGCGCGCGGCGCGCGGCGGGGTCGGCACCACGCCAGGCGCCAGGCCCGCGCTTGCCAGGGGCGAGGGGGTCGAGGAGGTAGTTCACGACCATCACGCGACCGTCACGTGCAGTGACAGCGGCGTTCACCTGGTGCGCCAACTCCATGACAGCGCCGTAGAGTTCGCCCGGGTGCGTGCCGAGCGCCTCGACAAGCGCGTCCTCCACGGTGTCGAGTGCGTCCTGGGTTTCGGCGAGCAGGCCGTACCAGTGCACGACACTCGTGGCATCGGGGTTGGCCTGTGGTGCCGCCTGAACCGCCCGGCGCAGATCGGCGAGAGGCATCTGGAAGCGGTCCTCGATCCGCTCAGTGACGACGCCCATCACGTCCTCGCTGAACTCGGGCACGGAGAGGCTCCTTTCATTCGCTTTTCGGGGGCAGGAAAATGCACTGCAAATCCGGTCCGTGCGGGAGCGGTCCGCGAACCCGGATGCCGAAGAGGGGAATTGCGGGCCGGTCTGCTAGTCCAGGCACATCGCGGTTTCGCGGTAGACGTACGTTCCGGACACCCACCCCTTTACGCCGGTGGTCTTGTCCGTGATGTAGCGCCAGTTCCCACTGCTCTTGTGGACGGTGAACTTGTGGCTGCGGTAGAGCACGCCGAGCGCCGTGGACTTGGCGGACGCCTTGGAGCGGATCGTCACAGCCTTCGTGTGCACCTTGTACGGGAGCGGCTTTGCCGAGCAGCTGCTGACGGTGGTTGCGGCACTGGCGGTGGGGATGGAGACGAGCGGGAGAGCGAGCGCGCCGAGAACGGCGGCGGAGACAGCTATGCGGCTGGTGCGCATGGGGAATTGACCTCCACGAAAATAGGGAAGGGATTGCGGAAGCGGACCCGGGCTGATGCCGTGCGGGCCGAGAACAAGAGTCCGGAGAATCCCCGGTTTCGGTAACCGGGGATTGCGTGCTATGTTCCGCGCCGCCTAGCTCAGGGCAGCCGGCATTTCAGTGGGCGGGGAAGGGGAAATCCGGTGGGTAGCCGCGAATCTAGCGGCCCGGACCGCGCGATGGAGCGGGGTGCGCGGGCAGAGCGGGGACGCCCGGAGCGGTGGTGTGGCGGGCTGGCGGTGACGCGGCCGGCAGCGGGATCGCCTCGCCATCCCAGTGCGCTTCCCACCACTGGGTGGCTGCCTCGAAGGTGGCGAAGGCGCCCTCGCGCAGTGTGTGCGTCCACGCGTCGGTGTCGACCTCTTCGAGCAGTACCCGGAACGGCAGTGGCGCCTTCTCGTCGATGGCGCGCAGCAGCACGGTGGTCTCTATCGGCTCGGCGTCGTGCGTGTAGCTGGTCAGCGGGGCGAAATGGTCGCCGTCGCTGCGCAGTCGCTTCTCCAGGGCGCGGGTGGCCTGGTTGGCGGGTGTGGTGCCCATGCCGTCGGGCAGGAGGATCTTGTCCTCGGGGCAGCCGCGGGCGATCAGCCAGGACTGAGCCATGGACGGCAGCGGCAGTTCCTTGTGCGTGAAGCGGAAGGTGCGCGCCGCCGAGTCGCGTTTGAGGTGCAGGGCGACGATCTGAGGTTCGCCGGGGATGCCCCAGGTGACGGCGCGGTTGTGCATCACGTAGAAGCTGTGCTCGCCGTCCTCGGTGTGGTGCTCGGCCAGCAGGGTGAGCATGTCCTGCTCGATGGTGATGTGCTGCCAGAACTGGTCGGCGACGTGGTCGTTGACGGCCTCATATCCGTCGAGGCGGAAATCCGGTTCGTAGGTGGGCATCGGTGCTTTCGGTGCAACGACGCCATGGACGTCGTGGGCAGGGCGTGTTGATCTGTTCACCGACGCAGGTGTGCGGGAGCGCGTGATGACGCTGACTGGGGCGACGGCGTGGTGCCGGGCGGGCCTGCGGGGCGCGGGGCGGCAAGGACGGCCCGGCCGGCGTCGGTGAGGGTGACGGGCTGGCCGGCGTGCACTGGGTGGGAGGTGTCGCGGTCCACGAGGCCGCTCGCCTGCAGGCGCTGCAGCTGGGCGTAGGAAATGCGGGTACGGGAGGGGGTGACCACGGCGAGCCGGTGGGTGAGGAGGTTCTCGTGCAGTTTGGCGCCCTGGACGATGGCGAGCAGGGCCGCGACGTCTTTCGTCGGCACCTGCCGTGGCGCTCTTCGCGGGGCGGCGGCTTCGATCGGCTCCAGCGCGGCGGCGGCCTTGGCCTGCTCGGCGTCGCGCTCGCCGATGGCGTGCGCCAGCTGGTCGACCGTGCGCTCGATCCGGGCCAACAGCGCCTCATCGACGGGGAACTCGCCGGACACCAGGCGGGCGAGACGGGCGCGGTGGAAGGTGACGTCCCGCTCGGCCCGGACGAGGTCGCGGTGGGCGTCCGCCAGGGCCGCCTGCGGTGCGTCGAGGAGACCGGCCTCGCGGTGCCGCCACAGCGTCTCGATGCTGCACCCTGCGGCCGTCTCGATCCTGTGGTCGAGCACGGTGCGCGGGTGGCGGTCGGGCGAGGGGGCGGGCGGTGAGCTCATGTCGGAGCGGTTCTTGTGTGCGGGAGGGCGTCCGAGGCGCACGCGTCCAGGGCGATGCTGACCTCGACGTAGGGGCCGTCGCGGGTGCGCCGGGTGGGCCCCAGACGCTCCAGGAGCCGGAGCATCGGCGCGTTGGACGCCTGCGTGAACGCGGTGAGGGTGTGTGCCCCGCGCGTGCGGGCCATCCGGGCCGCCTGCCGGGCCAGGGCTGTTCCGATGCCGCGGCGGTGGTGGTCGTCGGCGACTTGCAGTCCGAGGTCGACGACGCCCGGCTCCCGGCTGACGGGCCCGAGGCAGACGAGGGCCAGTGGCCGCTCGTCCGCGTCGAGTCCGAGCCAGCACTGCGCCTGGGCGAGCAGCCGTGTCAGGTCGCGGGGCGTGAGGCGGGTGCGGCCCCAGCGGCGCAACAGGTTCTGTTCGGAACACTGCGCGTGGAAGGCGGCGACCAGGTCCCAGTCCGCCGCCGTCACCTCGCGGGTACGCGCGAGGGCGGGGTGGGTCAGCAGGAGCAGTCCGGGCGGGCGGCCTGCAGGTCGCCGCGCCGGTAGGCCCGGTAGCGGCTGCCGTCGACCTTGCGCGGCTTGCGGGACTGGACTCCGTAGGGGCGCAGGAGCAGAGCGAGGCGGACCGGGGTGAGGTCGGCATAGCGCCAGCGTCCATCGGCCTCGCCGGGCAGCTCGCGCAGGCGCGTGACCAGCTCCGCGGTGCTCACATACTCCGCTGCACCCAGGACGTCGAAGATGTCAAGGCAGGCGTGGACAATCGTCCTCGGCCGGCTCGGGCAGGTCAGGAACTCCTCGCACGTGGCCTTGTGGAGGTCATCGAAGCCGTCGAGGTCGTCGGGACCCTCCAGATCCTCGAAGTCGTCGAGGCCCTCGAAGTCGGGATCGAGGTCCGGATCGAAGTCGGGATCGAGGTCCGGATCGAAGTCGGGCTCTTCGTCCTCCACCGGCTCGTACTCGCTGGGCGGTTCGGGCCCGTACGCAGCCGCGCAGCAGCAGGAGGTGGACAGCAGCGCACTCAACTCGGCTCCGGCTGCCATGCGTTCGATCAGCAGGTCGGTGAGCGTGTCGAGCTGCTCGGTGGCACTGACGCCGGCGGGACGGTCGGCGCCGGACAGGGCGGTGAGCTGCCGGTCGAGGTCCTGGATCTCGACGAACACATCGACGATGGCGCGGTGGTGCGGGTTCTCGGTGACCTCGGTCGGCGCCAGTACCGCGGCGGCGACCTGGTCGATCAGGGTGGGGAACTGCGTCAACGAATGGGGCCTTTCAGGGTCGGGGGCAGTGCGGGTCGGGGAAGGCCGGGCATCGCGTAGGGCGGTGGTCCTGGCTTGGGGATGGGCTGGCGCGCGCCCAGCTGCGGCGAGCGGGTGCGGGCCGCGTGGGTGC
>NZ_JAPWHT010000403.1:0-9567 GCF_027270795.1 Streptomyces sp. ActVer | reverse complement strand
GCCCGCGCCCGAGGTCGTCCCGCCCCCGCCGGTACCGCCGGGGCCCTGCTGGTTCTCCGCCGGTCCGCCCGGAGAGTCCGAGGAGGCCGGCGCCACCCAGGTCTCCAGCGTGGTCGCCGCCCGCAGTGCCTGGTCGCGCAGCGCCTTGGTCAACGGCGCGTAGCCGTACGGAAGTTCGCCGCGCGCGGTGCCCTGGGTCTGGCCCGCGCCCGCCGCGTACCTGATCACCTTCGCGTAGTCCTGGCGTGCGGCCTTCGCCTGGTCGACGGAGGAGGCCGCGTAGACGACGGCGGTGAGCGGATAGGCGCCGTTCTTCGCCTTGGCCGGGTCGGGGGTCAGCACGCCGGCCACGGCCGAGTCGGTCATGCCGGCGACGGCCCTGAGCATGGCGTCCGCGGTGGGCTTCACATACGTGCCGTCGGCGTTGGGCAGGGCGGCGACATCGAGCTGGTAGCGGGTGCTGGACGCCGAGTCGACGACCCCGAACTCCCGCGCGTTGGTGGCGGCCGGCCGTTCACCGCTCAGCTTCCAGCCCGAGCCCGACTGTGCGCACAGGTAGAGCTGTCCGCCGTAGCCGTTGCGGACCTTCTGCGCGGCGTCGTGCATGTCGTTGGTGTAGGGGACGAGGTCGGTGCCGTCGAACGGCAGGGAGTTCTCCGGGGTGCCGCAGGACGCCTTCGAGGTCGTCGGGTCGGCCTTGGGGAAGTAGTCGAGGGGTGTCGTGCCGAGGTCCATGTCCCCGTACGAGGTGTTGACCTTCATGCCCCACGGGTCGGCCTTGCCCGTGAGGAATTCCCGGGCGTCCTTGTTCTGCTGGATGTAGCGCCAGATCATGGTGGCCGTGTCGGAGTTCTCCGTGGAGAGGAGCAGCCCCCAGGGGGAATACGTTCTGCCGCTCGCGGCCGGGAAATCAGGGTTGAGTTTCTGGAATTCCGGGTCGGCCCCGATGGTCTCGGGGTTCGACTTGATGTAGGCCGGCAGGTATTCCGCCGTGGCCACGCTCTTCTGGTAAGACTGGGTGAGCAGTTTGGCGAGCAGCCGCTGGTTCAGTTTCACGTCGTGCAGCTGACGGTTCGCGATGTACGAGTCCGAGCCCTCCCCCACAGTGACGTCGTATCTCCAGTAGAGGCCGACGGTGAGGCCGCTGATCGCCACCGGTGCCTGCACCACCGGCGGCCCGTCCTCGACCGCCTCCACGGGCTGCACGGTGAAGCCGAGACCCGGCGAGGTGTCGCTCGGCGCGGTGACGCGCTCCCGTGCCTCGCCCTCGCCGGACTGGGTGAACGTGAACCGTCCCGCGCCGGAGCCGCACAGCGCGCTCTGCCACGACGTCATCGCGTCCGTGATCAGCTCGGAGCCGATGGTGCGGCGCTCGGCCTGGTCCTGGGAGCAGTTGCTGCCGACGGGCAGGAAGTCGAGCCGGAAGACCAGGCGTTGGTTCCAGTTCGACTGGCTCAGCGCGGAGCTGCGTACCGAACCGCTGTTCCCCTCGGTGCCGTTGGTCTCGTGCTCGCCCCGTGGGACGACGACCAGCCAGCAGGGCCTGCCCCTGCCCGACGATGTGGTCCGCGCGCCACAGCCCAGGTGCGGGGACTCGACCGACGAGCGCATCTCGAAGACCGTCTCGCCGTTGCCGTCGGAGTCGTTGGGCAGCCAGGTCTGGGAGTTGGTGTCGAGGCTGTTGAAGTAGGTCCAGTCCGTTCCGGTGGTGGTCGTGGCGCCCTCGACCGGCTTGAAGGGGATGAAGGGGATGTTGTCGGGGTCCGTCGCGTGGTCGGTCTCCAGCAGGTCCCTGGTCGGCGAGACGAGCCGGCCGCCGCCCGCCGGGGCCCCGTCCACGGCACCGAACTCGCACTGGGTGCGGTCCGGACCCTTGTCCGCGTCGTCGCCCCAGCACTCCATGATCTGGAGGTAGTTGTTGTACTTGGCGCCGGTGGGCGCCGCCCTGCCGCCGGTCCAGGTGACCCGTACGCCCTGTCCGCGCAGGTTCTTCGTCTGGTGGACCGTGACCTTCAGCTTCGAGAAGTCGTCGTACGGTCCCGCGGCCCCGGTCTTCGTCACCGCCGAGTCCTCGGCGTTCGCCGCCCGGGCGTCCTGCGGCAGCGGCACCAGACCGAGCACCAGGGCCGCCAGCAGCGAGCCGACGCCCGCCGCGACCCGTCTGCGCCCGCTCATGCCTCGTACCGGCCCTCGCACCGGACCTCTCATCAGCCCTCGTATCGGCCCTCGTACGGTTCTCATGCGGTTTCTCCCTTGCGGCGGGCACGGGCGGACAACATGCGGGCCGTGAGCGGTGGGCCGACGACCACGGCGACGAGCAGGACCGCGGAGAGCGCCATCAGCGCGCCGCGCAGGCCGAACTGCTGGCCCGAGGCGAGGTTGACCGGGTTGGCGACCACCGAGTTGTCGCCGAGGCCGGTGCCGTCGCCGCTGACGAGTTCGCCGGTGTCGGGGTCGACGGTGCCGCCGCCCGTCGTGGTGGCCGCCGCCGACTCCTGGGCGTCCGGGGTGCCGTCGCCGTCACTGTCGGCGCCGGCACCACCCGTGCCGCCCGTGGCGCCCGACCCGCCGGTGGTGCTGCCGGAACCGCCGGTGGCGGAACCGCCGCTCGTGTTGCCGCGGCCCTGTGCGCCCTGGTTGACCGGCGTGTTCGACTTGGCCCCGGCCGTGCCGTCGGAGCACTGCGTGGAGCCCTTCCTGTCGCAGTCCTTGGGCTGGGGGGCGTTGTCCAGCAGGGTGTTCCTGCCACCCGAGAAGGTGGGGTTGCGGCAGTCGTTGATGTCGACGCCGGACGTGGGGGCGCCGGGCACCCGGCGGACCTGGTCGAAGCCCGCCTGGACGAGGTTCTTGGGCAGCGGCGAGTAGCCGAGTTCCTCCGCCTGTTGCTGGCCGTCGCAGAGGAAGTACCGGGCGAAGGTGCCCAGCGAGTTGCCCTTGGCCGCGTTCATCGGGTTCTTGTCGCCGCCGATCGAGGTCGGCAGGATCATGTAGCTGTAGCTGGAGAGCGGGTACGTCCGCTTGTCGCCGTTGCGGTAGACGCCGTCAAGGATCTGCGTCAGGTAGTTCGGCGAGTTCTTGTCCTGGTTGATCCGCGCGCCGGTCAGGGCCACGGCCACGCTGGAGGCGGTCGGCTCCACGTAGTAGTTGGACTTGTTGAGGACCTTGGCCACCGGGAAGCCGGTCTTGATGGCGTACGAGTACTCGACGTACGTGATCGAGCCCTCCGCCTGCGGCTGCCGTACGAAGCCGGAGACGCCCAGCGAACCGGACTTGGCGATCATCGAGGAGCCGGACAGGACCGGGTAGTACGAGGTCATCCCGCAGGAGCCGCCGCGGCCGGTCCGCCCGCAGTAGTCGTTCCAGACCGCTCCCTGCTCCTTGGCCAGCCAGGTGGTGAACTGGGCCGTCGTGCCCGAGCCGTCGGAGCGGACGACCGGGACGATCCGGCGGGCCGGAAGGGTCAGGCCGGGGTTGTCGGCGCGGATCTCGGGGGCGTTCCACATGGTGATCGCGCCGGTGAAGACCTTGGCGAGCACCGCTCCGGAGAGCCGGAGGTTGGTGACCTTCCGGCCGCCGATCTTGAGGTTGTACATGAAGGCGGTGCCACCGGCCACGATCGGCATGTACGCGTAGCCTCGGGCGGGCGGGTTGTCGGTGACACCCTGCTCGGTCAGCCCGTACGGGATCTCGGAGACCGCGAAGTCGACGACGCCGTTGCGGAACTGCTCACGTCCCTGGGAGGAGCCGACGGCCTTGAAGTTGACCGTCATGCCGAGGTTGGCGGAGATGTTGCGCCGCCACTGGTCCAGGGCGTTGGAGCTCCAGGTCGAGCCGGAGCCGGTGATCTTCGTATAGGACGCCGCCTCGGCGGCGGGCGGTCGGACGGCGACCAGTGCGCAGAGCAGCGCCAGCCCCGTGGCACAGAGGCGGAAGGCGGTTGCGGGTCTCACGACGAACTCCTCGGATCCTGAGCCGACTTGCGAAGCTTGCGAAGGGCGGCGCCGGGCCGGACGGCCGAGCGGGTGGCCGGGGCGGGGCCGGGCGGAGAGCCTGCGACAGGACTCCCGCCCGCCCCCTGGCGGGTACGGGTCTCGAAGCGCCGGACGTCCCGGCGGGAGGCCAGGACCCGGCGGTGCTGTTGGCGGCGGGTCAGCTGTCCGGGGCCGCGCCCGCCGATGCTCCGGGCGACGACGAACAGGGCGAGCACCACGACGAGCAGCGTGGCGGCGGCACCGAAGCCGCGGGCGATCATGTTCGGCTCGGGCGACTCGACGAGCTTCAGCGCGGCCAGCGGCAGCGACACCATGGGGTCGGAGAACGCGTTGGCGTTGAACTCGGCGCCGAAGCCCGCGGTGATCAACACCGGTGAGGTCTCGCCGATCCCGCGGGCGGTGCCGAGGATCACCGCGGTGGCGAGGCCGGAGCGGGCGGTCGGCAGCACCACGTGCCAGACGGTGCGCCAGCGTGAGGTGCCCATGGCGTAGGCGGCCTCGCGGAGCGTGCCGGGGACCAGGCGGATCACGACGTCGGAGGCGCGGATGATGATCGGCAGCATCATCACCGAGAGCGCGAGCCCGGCGGCGAACCCGGACTCCGGGAAGCCCAGGGTGAGGATGACGGTGGCGTAGATGAACAGCCCCGCCACGATGGACGGCAACGCTGTCATCGCCTCGACGATCGTCCGTACGAACCGGGCGAAGCGTCCCGGGACCTCGTTGAGGAAGACCGCGCAGACCAGCCCGGCCGGGACGGTGATCACCAGCGCGATGGTGATCTCGATCAGGGTGCCGGCGATCGCGTGCTTGATACCGCCCGTGCTGAGCGGCTCCAGGGGCCCGGCCAGCCGCATGTCCTCGGTGAAGAAGTTCAGATGGGGCAGCGCCTTGCGGCCCTCCCAGAGGGTGTACGACACCACGAAGACCAGCACGCTCAGGAGCACCGCGCCCAGCGAGCGGACCACGGCGGCCGCGATCCGGTCGGCGACGGCGGGCCCGTCCTCGTCGAAGGAGACGAGCAGCGCGTACAGGCCGAGGAAGAGGGCGTACGTGACGACGACGAAGCCGACCACGCCGTCGAACGGCAGCAGCCGGGCGAACAGCAGCCAGGTCAGGGCGAGCGCGGCGGCAGCGGCGCCGCCCATCGCGTACACGTCGGTGGCCCTCAACTGGGCGACGGAGCGCCTGTGTTCACCGCCGGGCGCGGCGGCGCGCACAGCGGGTGGCAGGGTGGTGCGGGGTCTCGCGGGGGTCTCGGTCTCGGGGGCTGCGGTCATCGCCGGTCTTTCCTTCGGGGGCACGGGTGGCCGCGACGACGGGGTGCCGGTCGGTGGGCCGGTCGGGAGGTGGTCGGCATGTCACGTCACGCGTCACTGGCCGCGCCGGAGCGGCTGCGGGCGACGATGGACGAGGCGGCGAAGTTGACGATCAGGGTCATCACGAAGAGCGCGAACCCGGCGGCCATCAGGGCGGACAGGCTGAACTCGCTGGCCTCGCCGTAGCGCAGGGCGATCAGCGAGGAGACCGAGCTGGTGCCGGACTGCAGGACGTGCCACTGCACGGTGAAGACCGGCGAGATGAGCATGAAGACGGCGATGGTCTCGCCGAGCGCCCGGCCGAGCCCGAGCATGGTGCCGCCGATCATGCCGCCCTTGCCGAACGGCAGGACGACGCTGCGGATCATGCCCCAGCGGGTCGCGCCGAGCGCGTAGGCGCCCTCGCGCTCACCGGCCGGGGCCTGTGAGAAGACCTCGCGCATGATCGAGCAGATGATGGGCGCGACCATCATGCCGACCACCAGGCCCGCGATGAACGTGGACGAGGTGTAGACGGTCTCGGGCGCGAGCGGGTCGCGCGGGTCCGCGCCGTCGACCTCGAAGACCGGGATCCAGCCGAAGTAGGTGGCGATCCAGCGGGCGGTCGGGAGCACCTTGCCCTCGAGGAAGAAGACCCCCCACAGGCCGTACACCACGGACGGGACGGCGGCCATCAGGTCGACGACGCTGATCAGGGTGCGGCGCAGCCGCGGTGGCGCGTACTCGGAGATGTAAAGGGCCGCGCCGAGGGCGAGCGGCACGGCGACCGTGATCGCGACGAGCGCGATCAGGACGGTGCCGACCAGGATTGCGGCGATGCCGAAGTTCCCGGTGTCGGGCTGCCAGGCGGCGGTCGTCAGGAAGGACCAGCCCGCGCGGTCGAGCGCCTGCCAGGCCCTCAGCAGCAGAAAGCCGCCGACCAGGAGCATGACGGCGAGCACGAACCCACCACCGCTGCGGGCGACGGCACGGAAGACCCGGTCCGGCACCCCGGAGTCCGCGTACAGCCGACGGGGTACGTCATCGGCGAACGCGAGCGGCCCGGGCGCTGCGGGCAGTGGGCCGTCGCGCCCGGGTCCGGCTCTTCGGACTCTCCGGAGCAGGGGAGATCTCGGGGATCTCGGAGGTTTCGGCTGAGGCACACATGGGACGTTCGACGTCCTCGATTGACATGCCCATCCCGAAGCGTGAACGAGAGGTTCCCTGGGGGCAACTTCCGCCCCGGCGCGCCCTCCACACCTCCGCCATCACCACTCGCACCTCAGGTCTCACCCCATAACTCCGGCCGCTCCGGGTCGAGTTCGGGTAACAGCGCGCGAAAGCGGTCATAGGCGGAACGGCAGGTCGCATGCCGTTCGTACGTACGTGCCGCCGCCGCGACGGGACGGTTCGCCGCGTCCCAGAGCAGCCAGACCCAGCCACCCCCCTCCGAGCTGTGCTGGATCCCGCCGACCAGCTCGTCACGCCTCGCACAGAGCCCGGTGAACGCCGCCCGGCACTGTGTGTGCGAGTCGTGCGAGTCCGCCGAGACCGCCACGGTCCGCCCGTTCGGGGCCACCAGGCGCCAGCCGTAGGCACCTTCCGCCGTGAAGTCGATCTGACATCTCATCCCCGCCGCGACGGCGGCAGGTCTTGCCGCCCCCCTGGGCTGCTCCATCTCCCCACCCCCGCCGCCCTTCGAGACAGCAGAACCGCAGGTACGGCCCCCTTGTGAGCGACATGAGCAATCTACTGAGGCAGCCGTGACGCAAGGCAGGCAAAACTAACTGCCCGACGCACACTTCATGGGCTGGTATCCCCTTGGTAACGCGTAGGTAAGGCACGGCGGAAAGCGCTGTCGCCCAGACGGGCGGAGATATCTGACTTGCCGTCAGGAAGGGTGCATGAGCGCGGAAACCGGTCCGTGCCGGGCGGGACCCGGGCCCGACCCGAGAAGCTGCCCGCCCCCAGCCCCTCCCCTCAGCCCTTAGGCCCCTCAGCCCCACACCACCAGCACCGCCGCCCACACCAGCCCCAGCACCAGGGCCAACGGCCAGAGCGGGCGCCCCCGTTCGGGCGCGGTGCTCTCTCCGGTGGGCCGCAGCGCGGGATCCGTACGCATGGCGGTGAGCTCGGCCGCCAGGGCGTCGTAGGGATGGACCAGGCCCTGGCGTCGCTCGAACCAGGCCCAGCGCGGTGCCGCGACCGACCAGTTGTCGCCCCGCCAGCGGAGCTTCAGTTCGAAGGACTGACGGCGTACGGATCGGAAGTCGTCCCAGGGGACGTGCCGGGGGCCGCGCAGGCCGGTGACCCACAGGCCCGAGCGGTCGGCGGTGATGCGCCAGGCGAGCTTCATGGGGACGCGTACGACTCCGTACAGACCGAGTACGCCGAGGAGTGCCAGCTTCCACAGGGGTGCTCCGGACTCGGAGAACCACATCGCGACGAACCATGCGCCCCAGAGCACGAGCAGCGCCGCGGCCACCCAGTCGAGCCAGCCCGCACGCCAGCGGCGGACCGGGACGGGCGCCCGGTCGACGACCAGTTCCCTCGCCTGTTCCTCCAGTTGGCGGTTCTGCTCCTCGCGGGCCTTCTCCTTGGCGACCCGTCTCATGCCCGCGCTCGGCGACAGCGGCCGGACCGGTCCCGTCGACCACTCCGTGAGCGGCGGCTGGTCCGGGTCCTCGTCGGCGCTGACGACCACGAGTTCGGCGCCGTCGAAGGGAGCGCCATAGAGGACGGCCTCGCGGACCGGCCCGGGCCTGTCGTCGTCCACCGCGTCGAGGAGCCGCTCCAGTTCCTCGCCGTCCGCTTCATCCTCGTCCTCGTCCTCGTCCTCGTCCTCGTCGTCCGGCTCCTCACCGTCGTACGACGTCAGGTCCACCGTGAAGAGCGGGCGCACCGCGGCGAGGTCGTCCGCCGCGTACACCTCCGTGGTGCCCTGCGCGTCGTCGCGCACGAGGACGCGCAGTACGGGCGCGGGGGTCCGGCGCAGGGCGAGGGCCCGGTGGCGGCCCAGCCACGCCGAGGCCAGGGCGGTCACGGCGAGCCCGGCCAGGTAGACGGCCATGACCCAGGAGCCCCGCTGGTCGTCGGCCGTGCCCCACAGGCCCGCGGTGGCGCCGGTGAGCACACCGAGGCCGAGCACCGTGAGGCCGGCCGGGAACAGGAAACGCCCACGCTGGAGCACGGCGTCCGCGTCCGGGGTACGTGCCGTGGTGTCCCCGGCCGCCTCCAGCGCCCGTTCGAGCTGACCGCTCCGGGCCCGCAGGCGTACGGCGACGGCGGCCCAGGTGACCACCACGACGAACGCCACGACGGCGGTCACGACCCACGGAAGCGACGGCGCCTCCACGGCGAGCGCCAGCAGCAGGACGGGCGCCCCGGCCCAGACCAGCTCGGGCCGCGCGAGCACCCACAGGACGTACACCGCGAACCCGGCCGCGACGAACGGCCACAGTCCGCCGAGCATCGCCGCCCAGGCGCCCGCGCACAGCGCGAACGTGGACACGGCTGCCGCGACCGACCTGCGCACCCCCAGGAACGACCAGCGCGGAGGCAGCGCGGCCGACCAGACACCGGCCCGCCCGGCCGTCCAGTCCCTGCAGCCGTCGGGTATCGCGGCCACGGGCAGTCGCAGCGGCTCGTCGTACGACACATGCACTCCTGGATCGCGTGGGAACGCCGGTGATGACACCGGCGCCGGCACAGGTGGTGACAGTAGCGACCGGACGCCCCTGCCCGGGCCACCTGACCGGCTCCGCCCCCACCGAGGTGCCGCCCTCTCGTACGGCCGGACGCGCCCATCGCCTCAAACCGCCGAGGGCGTCGAGCCACGAAAGCCGAGAGAACCCTCAAGAAACAGCGAGGGCCGAGCGCGCGCCCGGACGGCCCAGGCCGGCCGGGATGCTGTTGGCGAATCGCCAAACGAGAGCCAAGTGTGCGCACAGTCCCAGCGACACGCCGTCTGCACGGCGTCTCGCGGGGACTGTGCGCACACTTGGCAGCCGGTGACGGGATTCACGAACAACATCCAGCTGGTCTCGGCAGCGTCAGCCCACAGCCAGCAGAATCGCCAGCAGCACGGCACCGGCCGCCGCAGGCGCCACGATCTCGTACGCCCACCGCACCGAGACCTCGCCCTGCGCCCGCGGGTCCTTGCCCCGGGCCTCCAGCAGCTCGCGCAGATCCTCCATGATCTGGTCACCCCCGGCGCGCACGGGTCCGGTGGCCCCCGCCGCGGCATGGTGCTGCTGACCGCCACGGGCGGCCGCCGC
>NZ_JAPWHT010000402.1:0-9577 GCF_027270795.1 Streptomyces sp. ActVer | reverse complement strand
CCCGGCGGCCACGGCTGGCCGGCCATGTGGCGGCGGCCGGCGCGATGCTGGACGACGCCCTCGCGGTGCCGCTGCTGTTGGCCGCGGCCGGCAGCAGTGTCAGGTTCAACCAGGAGTGGGCGGTGCGCAGTTACCACTCGGTGCTGCGGCATCTGCCGCCGCACGACCCCAGAACACCCGGCGTGCTGCACGAGTCCGCCGGCCTGAGCCTGCGCCACTCCGACCACAGCGGCGTACTCGCGCTCGCCGAGCCGCTGCTCGCCTGTCTCGACGTGCCGCACGGCGACGATCGGGAGGACCCGGGAGAGCGGGGGGACCGGGACGGTCTGGAGTGGGTCACCCGGGCCTGTGCCCTGTCGGCGCTGCACGAGCACCGGTCTCCGTACGACGAAAACGCCGACCCCCGATACCGTGCGGCGCTCGAACGGGTGCCTGCCGCCCAGGTGTTGGCGACGCTCGGCGGCCGGTACGGGATCGGCCCGAGCGCGCCGATGACATCCCGGCCGGGGGCGGAGGCCCGGGAGCCCGGCCCCGGTACTGGTCCCGGTTCCGGCTTCGGCTCTGGTTCCGGCTCCGGGCCGGTTCCGTCGGCCGCGGAGGTTCGGCTGCTGGCCGCCGCCGCGGGAAGCGGCGCCGAGTTCGAGCGGGCCCGGCAGGGCATGCCGGAGGACGCCCTCGGCGAGGCGGCCCTGGACCGGCTGCGGAACGCCGCCGCGTACGGGGATCTGGCGGGTGCTCTTGAGGCCGTGCTCGGTGAGCAGCGGTACGTCGCGGCGGGGGAGAGCACCGCCGTCCGGTACCACTCCATGGTGCGCGACTACCTGACGGGGGACTGGGACAGTGCCCTGTCGTGCGCCCGCCGGATCGAGACGCGCGGCCGGTCCGGCGGCGCGGCCGGCGTCGGACAGCTGGCCCGGGCGCTGGCGGCCGAGATCCAGCTCATGCGCGGGGAGTTGGGGCGCGCCCGCGAGTGGCTGGACCTGATCCCGGACTCTGTCGCCCATCCGCTGGTGGCCCGGGCGCGGCTGGGCGTCCGGTACTGGTCGGGGCAGGTGGACGAGGCACTGGTGGACGAGGCCTTGGAAGCGGCACGGCACGATGTGCGGCGGGCGCGCGGGAGCGGACTGCTCGCGGGCCTCGACAGGGTGCTGCTGCGGATGCTGTCGATCACCGTGCGGGGCGCCGGCCCGGAGGCGACGCGGAGGACGCTGGAGGAGTTGGAGGCGCTGTACGAGGAGACCGCCTCGCCGATGACGTACGAGGCTGTGCTCGTCGCCCGGGGGACGGCGCACGGTGACGCGGACAGTGCGCTGGCCGCGTACCGGTTGGTGCGGCGGCGGGTCGATCTGCCGTTGAGCGTGGACTGTTGCCAGTGCCTGACCGAAGTCGGCGACGACCCGCAGCGGTGGCTGGACGAGGCGATGCGGAGCGGGCACGCGCTGGGCATGGGGCGGCCCGTCCGCAGCCTGCTCGGCGCGGCGGCGCGGCGGCGGAACGTGTCGATCCCCAGGCGCCGTGCGGCCCGGGCGGGGCTGAGCGATCGCGAGGTGCGGCTGATCGGCATGGTGAGCGACGGGTCCACCAACCGGCAGATCGCCGCCCGGCTGGCGTGCAGCGAGAAGACCGTGGAGCAGCGGCTTTCGCGGCTGTTCCAGCGGACGGGCTGCCGTTCCCGGGTGGAGCTGGCCGCTGCTTGGCTGGACGGCAGCCTCGCGCGACAAGGTCTGGTGCCGGGCCACTAGCTCCCCTGGGCGCCCTCGAAGCCCGGCCTCGGTTCCTCCGGGTGACGCCTCGGTTCCTCGGGCGGTCGGCCGCCCAGGAACATGGTGTCGAACGCCCCCGCCCCGTGATAGCTGAGCTGAATCGTCGGGCTCTCGTCATAGGGCCGGCGTGCCCAGTCGACTCTGGGGTCCCGTCTGGCGTTGGGCCGGAGAGGTGCGTGCCGTGGTGTCGTCGGCCGTGCTGTGGTGGGTCGTGGTGTTGTCGGTTGGCCGGTCTCGAAGGCCGCCCAAGCCGCCACGGCATGGGCCGGTGTGTTGTCCGCCGGTTCTCCGACGGTGGATACGCCGACCGCGGGCGGGAGTTGGGACGGGTGCGGGGCGTAGGCGGGGTACGGGGGTGCTCCGGGACCGTAGGTGTCCTGTCGGCGCTGTTCGTCCTGCCGGCGGAGTTCGTGCGGTCCGCGGAGTTCGTCCTCCCGCGGTGCGGGCTTGCCGCCGCTGTCGCTCGTCACCACCACCGTGACGCCGACGATGATCAGCAGGAGCCCCGGGACGGTCGCGGCCGCGACACCCTGGTCCATCAGCGACCACGCCATGAGCGCGGCCACCGGAGTCTCCAGCAGGAGGAGGACACTCATCGTCGTCGCCGATGTCCTGCCGAGGACGAAGTTCAGCGCGCCGAGCCCCAGCAGCTGCGGGAGGATGAGCAGGCCGAGCAGCGACAGTTGTGTGGTCCTGTCGAATCCGGTGAGCGGGATGTCGAACAGCCAGCAGGCGGCGAGGAGTTCGAGACCGCAGACCAGCGAGGTGACCGTCGAGTACAGGGGTGTGCTCACGTCCGCCCGCGACTTCTCGCTCAGCGCGGCGTACCCGGCCTGGGCGACGGCCCCGGCGAGGGCGAGCAGGTCGCCCAGCAGGGCCGTACGGCTGCCGGACTGGATGTCCACACCGGCGGCCGCGGCCGCTCCGATCACGGCGAGTGTCAGACCCGCCCATGTCCTGCGGGACGCCCGGACACCCTGACCCGTGGCGATGAGGGCCTGCCAGACGGGCTGGGTGGCGACGAGCGCGGTGGACATCGCGACCGAGGTCAGCTGCGTGCTCGTCATGAAGGCCGCGAAATGGAGGGCGAGTGCCGTGGCCGCGAGGAAACCGAAGACCATGGGCCGCCACTGCTCCCGGCGCAGCAGCCCGCGTTCGCCGCGTGCGACGCGCACCACCTCGCGGCGGCGCAGTATCAGCAGGAACGGTCCGAGGGTGGCGAAGCCCAGGGCGTTGCGCCAGAACGCCATGGCGAGCGGCGACGCGGTGGCGGCGGCGGTGAGCGGGGCGGTGGCGGATATGGAAACCACGGCGACCGCCATCGCGGCTATGGACAGCGGATCGATTCTGGATTTCACTCGCGGAACTGACTCCGATTCGAGCATGGGGGAACGCGGATCCGACGCTGCATGTCATGGGGGAAGCCATCGGTCCGCCTCTTGGCGATACGGACTGTAGGGGACGGTCGGCGTGGCGCTCGCCTTGTTCAAAAGCCGCTCAATGGCCGCTTCGCGGGTGGTGGAAGCGGCTGCCCCGGGGCGGTGGTTCGGCCGGCACAGTGCCGGTTCGCCGAGGGCCCGTAGCGCCGGTCGTGGCGATGTCTGCGCTGCTCAGAGACTCGTTGGTCGGAGATGGACGGGCCGGGGTGCCGGCTCGTCACCGGTGAGGGAAACAGCCCGGAAAAGCCGTCGCCGAAGTCGGGATTCAGCGATTTCGCCGACCGCGCCTCGCGCTCACCACGATCTGAATTCGGCCCGTCTGTGCAGTGCGCGGCGGACTGGCGGGCAATGAAATTCAACGAGGTCGTGCCGGCGTCGATGCCCCACCGCGGTGCCTGATGGGAATGCCGGGAGGCTGCGCGGCGGGGGCATCTTTTACCGCGACAGGACGATCCGGGCGACCGCGAACGTGCTGCCGATGCTCCACGGGGTACGGGTCACCCGCTGACGTGGTCCTCCCGCGTGCGCAGGCCCGCCGCCTCCGCGATGACGCGGGCCGTGCGCAGGCCCTCGCGGTGGGCGCTTCCGGAGTGGGCGGGGCGGCAGCGTCCGAGTTCGGAGGCGTACTCGGCCATGACGGCGCCCGAGTGGTCCGTGGTGAGCACGGTGAGGGGTGCCGGGCGGCCGCAGGCGGCCAGGGCGGCCTGGAACTCGTGGGCGTTGGCGAAGTCGCAGACCCGGTCCGCCGTGCCGTGCACGAGGTGGATGGGCAGCGGCGGGGCGGAGGCGCAGACGGCCATCGGGGAGGGCAGGCCGAGCAGCGGCTCGGGCTGGTTGTAGCGGGCGGCGATGCCGACCACGGCGGCCGGGCGCCAGCCCTCCGGCGGGTCGGGGCGCAGGGCCGTGGCCATCGCGGCCCGGCCGCCGAGCGACCAGCCGACGAGGACGACCTTCGCCGGGTCCCGTACGAAGTCCCAGGTGAAGCGGAGGGACGCCGCCAGGTGGGGGCGGCCGCCGTCGGGGGCGTCCGGGTGCCAGTCGGGGACTATGACGGTGGCGCCCAGGCGGGCCACCTCCGCGGCCAGGGAGCCCAGGACGTCCCGCTCGGCCGGGCCGCGCCCGTGCCAGAGCAGAACCGTCGGGGCGTCCGCGGCGGCGGCGCGATGGATGTCGAGGAGCTGACCGTCGGAGGAGTAACGGACGGTGTCCATGACTGCGGTGCTCATGGGGTTCCCCTGTCTTTACGGCGGTTCAGCGGCCCGCGACCCGGTCGGCGATACGCGCGATCCGGGACGACTGTGCGGCATGGGTGGTGACTTCGCGGCGGTCGGCGGCTCGATACGTCGCGTACATGCCGTGTACCCCGAGCCAGCGGAAAGGCTCCGGTTCCCACTTGCGGACCTTGTGTTCGACCCAGGGGAGGGTGGTGAGGTCGGTCGCCCCGGATTGGCCGGAATCCCGCTGGATCAGGTCCCGGAGGGTGCGTGCGGCGAGGTTGGCGGTGGCGACGCCGGAGCCCACATAGCCGCCGGCCCAGCCGAGGCCCGTGGAGCGGTCGAGGGTGACCGTGGCGCACCAGTCGCGCGGGACACCGAGGACGCCCGACCAGGCGTGGGCCACGGCGACGGACGAGAGCTGGGGGAAGAACCGGACGAGGATCTCCCGCAGGGCGTTGACCGTCGACGCCTGCGTACGGCCGTCGTTGTCCGTGCGCGAGCCGAAGCGGTACGGGACTCCGCGGCCCCCCAGTGCGATGCGGTCGTCGGCGGTGCGCTGGGCGTACATGTAGGCGTGCGCCATGTCACCGAGGGTCTCGCGGCCCTCCCAGCCGACGGACTCCCACTGGGCGGGGGTCAGGGGCTCGGTGGCGATCATCGAGGAGTTCATGGGGAGCCAGGTCCGCTTCTGGCCCTTGAGGGAGGCCGTGAAGCCCTCCGTGCAGCGCAGGACGTAGGGGGCGCGGACCGTGCCGTACGGGGTGACGGCGTGCTTGGGTCTGATCTCGGTGACGGGCGTCGACTCGTGGATCGTGACACCGAGCGCCTCGACGGCCGCCGCCAGGCCCTTGAGCAGCTTGACGGGGTGCAGGCGGGCGCCGTGCGGGGTCCAGGTGGAGCCCACCGCGTCCGCGACCTTGATCCGCTCGGCGGTCTCGCGCGCGCCGTACAGCTCGCGGTCCTTCTCCCCGTACGAGAGCTCCGTCTCGTGGAAGGTCTTGAGGCGGGCCAACTGGGCCGGCGTGCAGGCGACTTCGAGTACGCCGCCCCGGTGGACGTCCGCGTCGATGTGCTCTTCCTCGGTGACCCGTACGACCTCGGCGACCGTGGCGTTCATGGCCTCCTGGAGGCGTACGGCGGCCTCGTGGCCGTGCAGGCGCGCGTACCGGTCGCGGCCCGCGATGCCGTTGTAGAGCCAGCCGCCGTTGCGGCCGGACGCCCCGTAGCCGCAGAACCGCTGCTCCAGGACCGTGATCCGCAGGAAGGGGGCGGCCTTCTTCAGGTAGTACGCGGTCCACAGGCCCGTGTAGCCGCCACCTACGATCACCACATCGGCACTCGCGTCCCCGGGGAGGGGCTCACGGGGCGCCGGGAGTCCGTCCTGCGCGTACCAGAACGATATGCCGCCGTTGACTACGGTGCGGGGCCCGTCGGCGGTGCGGGGCGCGTGCGCCGCGCGTGCCGTGTCGGTCGCGCGGTCCGCGTTCTCCGTGCTGCTCATGCGCGGGACGTTAGCTTCTCCGGGTGGCGGGTGTCTCCTTCGGATTCCATGGTTGCGTGAGGTGATGGTCATGGTTCGGTATGCGCGGCTGCTGGAGCGGGGTGAGGAGTTCCTGGAGCGGTGGGGGCTGCGGCAGGAGGGGACGCCCATGAGCGGGCAGGTCTCGGTCGTGCTGCCGGTGGTGCGCGAGGACGGCACGCGGGCCGCGCTGAAGCTCCAGGACGTGGACGAAGAGACCGTGGGCGAGGGCCTCGCCCTGCGGACCTGGGGCGGCGACGGGGTCGTACGGCTGCTTGAGGACGACGCGGAGACGGGCACGCTGCTGCTCGAACGGCTCGACGAGGGGCGGCCGTTGGCCGCCGTGGCGGATGTGATGGAGGCCACCCGGATCCTCGCGGAGCTGTTGGCGCGGCTCACGTCCGTGCAGGCGCCGGAGGGGCTGCGGACGCTGGACGGCGTCGTCGCGGGGATGTTCGAGCGGTTGCCGGCCGTCCTCAGGTCCCTTGAGGGGCAAGGCGGGGCCGAGGACGATCGGCGGCTGCTGGAGGACTGCGCGGCGGCCGTGCGGGAGGTCGCGGGCGAGCCCGGGGACCGGCTGCTGCACTGGGATCTGCACTTCGAGAACGTCCTCGCGGCCGAGCGCGAACCGTGGCTCGTCATTGATCCGAAGCCGCTGGCGGGAGACCCGGGGTTCGAACTGCTGCCCGCGCTGTGGAACCGGTACGAGGAGGGGCAGCCGGCGCGGCGCTTCGATCTGCTGACGGAGACGCTGGGTCTCGACCGGGAGCGGGCCCGGGCCTGGACGCTCGGGCGGGTGCTGCAGAACTCGTTGTGGCAGGTGGAGGAGGGGGAGGGGCTGGACGTTGAGCAGGTTGCCATTGCGCGGGGGCTGCTTGGGCGTTGAGGCCGGGGGAGAAGGGGGCGCTTGGGCGTTGGCTCCGGCTGACCGCCCGGATATTTGCTCTGACCGACGGCAGCGCCGTCGTAGCCTGCCCGCATGATTCGTACCGCGACTCCCGCAGATGTGCCCGTGATCCACTCCATGGTCCGTGAACTGGCCGAGTACGAGAAGGCGTTGGAGGAGGTCCGGGCCACCGAGGAGCAGTTGCGCGAGGCGCTCTTCGGGGAGCGGCCGGCCGCGTTCGCGCACATCGCGGAGTCGGCGGACGGCGAGCCGGTCGGGTTCGCGCTGTGGTTCCTCAACTTCTCGACCTGGCGCGGCGTGCACGGGATCTACCTGGAGGACCTGTACGTACGGCCGCAGGCGCGGGGCGGTGGGTACGGGAAGGCGCTCCTCGGGGAACTGGCCCGGATCTGTGTGGAGCGGGGGTACGAGCGGCTGGAGTGGGCCGTACTCAACTGGAACAAGCCGTCCATCGACTTCTACGAGGCGTTGGGGGCCCGGCCGCAGGACGAGTGGACGGTGTACCGGCTCACGGACGGGGCGCTTGCGGAGTTGGGGCGGCCTCTGCGAAGTCCAGGTTCGCGGGGGAGCTCGTGGAGGCGGTCCACGTCCGTGACGGCCGGTTCGGCGTAGCCGCCCGGGTTGAAGCCCAGGTGTGCCACCACGCGTTTGCCCAGCCAGAGGGCTGCGACGCCCTCGCCGAGGGACTCGACCGTGCCGGCGACCTCGCGGCCGGGGATCGTGGGGAGTGCGGGCAGCTCCGGGAGCGGGCCCTTGATGCCCGCCCGGATCGCGGTGTCCAGGAGGTGTACGCCCGCGGCGGCGACCTGGATGCGGACCTGGCCGGGGGCTGGGCGGGGGTGGGGCGCGGTGCGGCTGCCACTGGCGTTCAACCTCAAGCGTGCTTCAGGTCAAGGCTCGACCTCGTTCGCGTGCCCAGTGCCAGTGACACCGCCTCCAGCGCGCTGTTGAACGACACCTCGGAGAGCACGCCCGGTGCCGCTACCTGGTCCCCCGCCAGGTAGACGTCGTTTCCCCTGTCGATGCGGGGGCGGTCCCGCCAGCTCGTACCGGGCAGGTCCACCGCGCCTGTGCGGCCGTTCGCCAGCGCCTCGCGGCGGTACGTCACCCGGTCGCGCCAGGCCGGGAACGCCAGGTCGAGTAGTTCCTCGGCGCGGGCGATGCCGTCCGCGCGGGACTCGTGCGGGGCGATCGGGATCTGGCCCTGGAGGAGTTGTTCGCCCGCCGGGGCGAGCGTGCGGTCCTGGGCCGTGAACCGCTCGATCCAGCCCGGTGCGTCCAGGTCGGAGACTGCGAACGCGTCGCCCCTGCGGGTACGGACCGCCAGGTCGATCAGGGCTGTGCGGCCGCTCGTCCACGTCAGGGAGCTGTCCCTGAGGAGGGTGCGGGCCGCGTCCAGGGAGGTGGCGACGATGACCGGGCCGTGCTCGGTGGGGAGTTCGTTGACGCGGGCCAGGGTTTCCACTCGTACGCCCAGGTTCCAGGCCCTTGCCGCCATCCTGTCGATCACGCTCGCCCAGCCGCCGCGCGGGTAGTGCGCCTCGGGGGGCAGCTTTGTCGCGCGGCGCAGGCGTTCCTGTACGAACGCGGCGGAGAGGGCGCCCGGGTCGTGGTGGAAGAGGGCGACGGCGGAGTAGTGGGCCGCCGCGGTCGCGCTCTCGTCGCCGGCGATGTCCGTGGCCCAGGTCCTGAAATCCTGGTCCACGGGGGCCTGTTCGGCCGTGCGGCGGAGGAGTTTGAGCATCGCGAACGGTGGGGTGCGGCGGAGGGTGCCCTTGTGGCGGAGGCGGAGGCGGGCGGCCTCCAGGGGTGGGAGCGGGGCGAGTTCGCCGATCAGGTCGCGTTGGCTGAGCCAGGTCCAGTGGGGGCCGCCCTTGTAGAGGGCGTGGGGGCCATCGTTCGTTTTGTACGGGCCCTCGGTGGTGCGGGCTCGGCCGCCGAGGGTGTGGTGGGCTTCGTACACGGTGACCTTGGCGCCTGCTTCCGCGGCGGTGATGGCCGCGGTGAGGCCGGCGAAGCCGCCGCCGACGACGGTGATGCGGTGCATGGGCTTGGGTCTCCTCTGGTCCGGGGGCTGTGTTCCGGGTGCCTGGGGTTCGTTGGGCGATTCCTCTCCTCTATGACTCTTCGGAGGCTTCGGAATGTGACATCGGGCGTATTTTGGCTGCTCAGGGGGGCTGTCAGTGGGTGGGTGCAGGATGGGGGGATGGTGAGGAACGTGGCGAGGGCGGGAGCGAAGGTGGGCGTCAAGAAGGCTCGGCGGCCCGAGGTGCGGTTGCCGCCGCTTGAGCCTTTTGGGGGTGGGGGGCTGGAGCCTGACGGGGACTATGACGGGCTGCGGTTCAGTGACGTCGACTTCGTGGGGCAGGACGGTGGGGGTGCGCGGTTCATGGACTGCGCGCTGGTGGGGTGTGCGGTTGATGAGACTCGGCTGCATGGGGCGCGGGTGCTGGACTCTGTGCTGAGTGGGATCCGGGGGGTGGGTACGGATCTTGGGTCTTCGACCTTCCGGGACGTGGAGGTTGTTGATGCCCGGCTGGGTGGGGTGCAGTGGCACGGGGCCGTGCTGGAGCGGGTCGTTGTCCGTGGGGGGAAGATCGACTACCTGAATCTGCGGGAGGCCCGGCTCAGGGATGTCGTGTTCGAGGGGTGTGTGCTCGTCGAGCCGGACTTCGGGGGTGCTCGGCTGGAGCGGGTGGAGTTTGTGGACTGCGTGCTGAAGGGGGCGGACC
>NZ_JAPWHT010000401.1:0-9607 GCF_027270795.1 Streptomyces sp. ActVer | reverse complement strand
GGCGGGGCGGGCGGCTGCGAACTCCCTTACGAGGGCCATCGCCTCGGTGAGGGTGCGGGCGGCGGAGAGGTCGAGGCCGGTGAGGGCGAGTCCGGTGGCCGTGGTGTGCACATGCGCGTCGGTGAACGCCGGGGTGACGAGCGCCCCTTCGAGATCCACCACCTCGTCGACGCCGTCCGCGAACGCGTCGGCCGCGCCCTCGGAGCCGACCCAGGCGACCTGCCCGCGTTCCACGACCATCGCGGTGGCGAACGGGTCGGCGGGGCTGTGGACCTCCCCGCCGCGCAGCAGCACGGTGCGCGCCCCGCGGGAACTGTCGTCCGGCAACTGCGGGTCTGCTGTGGCTGGTCGCGCAGTTCCCCGCACCCCTGACGGTGCTCGGTTCTGCCGGGGGTGGGCGGTGCTCTCACTCATGGGAACAGTCTCGCCCCTCGGGGCACGCGCTCCGCGCACGGGGGTCCCCACACACGGGGGTTCAGATCTTCGGCGGCCGGGCCTCGTACGGCGTGGAGAGAACCACCGTCGTACGTGTCGATACGCCCGCCAGCGTGCGCACGCGCGCGAGGAGCTCCTCCAGCTCGTGCGGTGTCGAGACGCGGACCTTGAGGATGTAGTTCTCGTCGCCGGCGACGCTGTGGCAGGCCTCCAGCTCCGGGACGTCGGCCAGCCGTTCGGCGATGTCGTCGGGGGCGCTGGGGTCGAACGGTTTCACCGAGATGAAGGCCGTGATCGGCAGCCCGACGGCCTCCGGGTCGACGAACGCGGCATAGCCGCGGATGACGCCGCGCTGCTCAAGCCGACGCACCCGCTGGTGCACGGCCGACGTGGACAGGCCCGTGGCCTTGCCCAGGTCGGTGTAGCTCATCCGCCCGTCTTCGACGAGCAGCTGCACGATGTGGCGGTCCAGCTCCTCCATGGCGGAGAACCTACATGCCCTTGATCCCCTCGGGTACTCTGCGGCGCAGGTCATACCCGGTTTGTGATGTGGCCTGAAGAAGCGGACGAGACACCCGGGGGACAAAACCACCGGGTCGGGCACCTGCACGCGGCATGTGACGAACGCCACATCGCGGCGGTCGGTTCCGTGATGTTCTCGTGATTACCGCAGAGACGGGGCGGGAAGTGCTTGCTGTGGTCGAGGTCGCAGTGCCTTGTCGGCCCACCCGAGGGGGAGTAGCCCATGCAGAGTCTGAAGCGCCCTGGTCGCACCGCGCCCAAGCGGCAGCAGCCCGTCGTAGAGCCCGAGCCGGAGGGCGTCGAACCTGACGCCGAGGAGTTCGACGCGTACGACACCTTCGAGATGTACCGGGTGATCTGCCCGGACTGCGCACAGCCCATCGCGCTCCTCGCGGACGAGGAGATCCTGCCGGAGCACGCGCTGTGCGCGTCGCCGTGGAACCCGTTCGGGCTCACGGTCTGCGCCGGTACGGGCCGCACGGCGGCCGAGACCCGGCCCGCCGACGAGACGATGGAGGCTCAGGAGCAGGACACAGCCCTGCTGTTGACGCTCCCTCAGGGTCTCGACTGGCGTACGCAGCCCTTCTCGCACGTGGGCGGCCCCGGCTCGCGCCCCATGCGGGTGCCGGTGATGCGCGACCAGGCCGCCTGAGCACCACCCGGCCGGTTTCCGCCTGAGCGGTCCTCAGTTCCAGTAACTGCCCTGCACCATGGCTCGCAGGCTGTCGTGGTGCAGGATCAGTGTGTCCGGATCCGCCGGGACTGCGGCCTCACCGAAGTGCACCTGCCGGTAGGCGACGCGCAGCATGACGACGGCGTGCCGCAGGGCGGCGTACAGGATGTGGAATTCCATGTCCCGCGGTGTGTGGGCGGTGAGTTCGGCGTAGCGCAGCTCAACGCGGTCCCGGCGCAGGAAGCCGGGCAGTCCGGGCTGGCCGAAGCTCAGGGTGAGGTCCTGGAAGAAGCGGTGCAGGTAGATCATCCAGCCGAGGTCGACCTCGCGCGGGGCCAGTGCCGCCATCTCCCAGTCGAGGACGGCAGCGGGTTCGAAGCCGTCGTAGATGACGTTTCCGATGCGTGCGTCACCCCAGCTGAGGACCGTCTCGCCCTCGTCGCGCGGCCAGAGCGCGTCGAGCCGGTCGAAGGCGTCCTCGATCAGGGGTGACCGCGACAGACCGTCAATCACCCATTCGTAGCAGGCGCGTTGGGCCTCGACGTGACGTCGCAACGGGCTGCCGTCCCCCGGCGAGGCGAGGAAGCCCGCCTCACGCAACGGGACCTGGTCGTGCAGCCGGGCGAGGAGTCCGACCGAGGCGTGCTCAAGTCTCTCCCGTTCGGCGTCACTTGCCGCGTGCAGCCAGTTGCCCTCGTACGTGTAGGGCATGACGTCCGGCGGAACACGGCCCTCCACGCGCTCCATGACGAAGAAGGGCGCCCCGAGGGGCCCCGGGTCCTCCTCCAGCCACTGCACCCGCGGTACGGGCACGTCCGTGCGGTCCGCCACCAGTCGCATGGTGCGGTACTGGCGCGGCAGGTCGTAGACCGGGAAGACGGTGTACGCCGCCGGGTCCGCCGCGAGCCTCAACGCGCAGGCGCGCACCGGGGGTTCGGGGTGCTCGATGTCGAAGAGCAGGGTCTCGCTGGACAGTCCGTTGGAGGCGGGGACGCGGACGTCGACCGCCTTGGCGCCGGGCAGTCGTGCGGCGAGCCAGGCGGTCAGCCGCTGCGCGAGTTCCTCCGGGTCACGTGTGGTCGTACGCGGACGGGGTGCCGTTGCCATCGTTCCGCTCCCTTCCTCGCGTCAACTTCCCTACGGCGCGACCGAGTCGAAGCCGGTGAACCCGCTCGGGTCGTGCCGGCCGAACGAGCCGTGCTCGAAGATCCCGTGCCCCACCTGCCCGTCGAGCGTGAAGCGGGCGGCATGGTCGGTCACGCCGTACGCGGCGAGCCCGAGCGCGGCCGGGTCCGAAAGGTCGTACGTACGGCGGTCGGTCCAGCCGCGGCCCCGCCAGGTGCCGTGCTGCCAGTCGTCGGCGGGCGGATAGCCGGCCCCGACGGCGAGCGGGGAGGAGGTCAGGATCTCGACGCCGAGTTCCGACGGTTTGCGGAAGTCGCCGAGGTGGACGGTCGCGCGCTCCGGGTGCCGGGTTCCGCTCCGGTAGGTGATCTCGGTCTGGGGCCAGCCGAATTGGCGGTCGCGTTCCCCGTTCCGTACGAGCGTCGCGTCGTTCAGGGTCCGGTAGCCGTCGGCGTCCTCCTGGGTGACGACCATCAGGAAGCGGTCCTCGAAGCGGACGGGACACCAGAGCCAGTGGAAGCCCTCGGTCCGGTGCTCCTCGGCGAGCCGGCCGCCCTCCTCACCGGGCAGGGGGCGCGTGCCCCAACTGCGGTCACGGGTACCGGTCCAGCCGTCGCCCGACAGCCGTATCTCCTCCCCCGCGACCCGGATCCAGCCCTCGCACCGGCCCGCCTGCACGAAGCGCCGGCCCTCCAACGTGAGCCGGGCGCCCCGGCGTTGGACGTGATGCGGCTCCCACAGCGCGGGGAAGTCCGCCGACCAGTTGATCTCGTACGACAGCCCGTCAGGGTCCTCGGGGTCGGCCGCGCAGCTCAGGACGAAGTCCTTCAGGGGGCGCTCGACCAGGATCCGCAGAGGACCGACCGCCATCGTCATCCGGGTGTCGTCGTCCAGCGCGTCGGAGGCGCGTACGGCGTGCAGGGTGTCGCCGGTGCGCAGGGTCGCGTACGCGTCGATCACGCCGACGTTCGGGTACACCCCCAGCCCCAGGATGAGCAGTGCCCGCCCCTGGTGGTCGAAGACCTGGAAGATGCACCGGTCGTAGGCGTTCCGGTCCCCCGTCGCCACGTGCTTCATCGAGAGGGGGACCTGGTGCACGGGGTACTCGTCGAGGGCTACGGGGCGGTCGTCGGGCATCGGCTGCCTCCCGGGGCGTACGGCGCGTGACGTCGCCCGGAGGTGCGGCCCCCGGCGGCGGAGTTGACGGTACGTCAGAAGACCGCAGGGGGCCAGAGTCCGGCGCGCCCCTCGTGGGGACCGGCGGCGCCCGGAACAAGGGGGCACCACGAACTCACTGGCGAATCCCCGCACCGGTGTCCTGTCCGCATGTGGACCCGTTGGTCTCGGTATGACCTCCACATACGCAGAGGCGGAGCGCCGCCGCCGGATCCTCTTCCCCGCGTCGGCAGAATCGGTTCCCCAGGGATCACTGGGACCACAGGAGACCCAATGGACGCAGGGAACCCAGGGAATTCAGTGGACGCAAGGATCTCAGGCACCACAGGGGTCCCACGCGCAACATCAGCCCCTGGATCCCCCCATCTACCGTGCCCTGATCCGCACCTGGGCCGACCGGGGCCGGACCCTGCCGGGCCGCCAGGACCCGGAGTGGGCCCGGCTCGCGGCACCCTCGGCGATGTACGGGTACGGAAGGTTCAGCGCGACTCGGGACCCGCGAGGTGACGGGCAATGACCATCCGCTGGATCTGATTGGTGCCCTCGACGATCTGCAGCACCTTGGCCTCGCGCATGAAGCGCTCCGCGGGGAAGTCCGCGGTGTAGCCGTACCCGCCGAGCACCTGGACCGCGTCCGTGGTGACCTTCATCGCGGTGTCGGTGCAGTGCAGCTTCGCCATGGCCGCCTGCTTGGCGAACGGCCGCCCCGCGTCGCGCAGCCGGGCCGCGGCGAGGTAGAGCGCCCGGCCGGCCTCGATCTGGGTCGCCATGTCCGCGAGCATGAAGCGCAGGCCCTGGAAGTCCGCGATCGGGCGGCCGAACTGCTGCCGTCCGGTGGCGTACGCGACGGCCTCGTCGAGCGCGGCCTGGGCCACACCGATCGCGCAGGCCGCGATGCCGAGCCGCCCCGAGTCGAGCGCGGACAGGGCGATCGCGAAGCCCTGGCCCTCGTCGCCGATGCGCCGGTCGTCCGGGATCCGCACCCCGTCGAAGTGGACCTGGGCGGTGGGTGAGCCCTTCATGCCCATCTTCTTCTCGGGCACCGCGGCACTCAGCCCCTCGGCGTCGCCGGGCACCAGGAACGCCGTGATGCCCCGCGCGCCCTCGCCGCCGGTGCGCGCGAGCACCGTGTAGAAGTCGGCGACCCCGCCGTGCGTGATCCAGGCCTTGGTTCCCGTGATCACCCAGTCTCCCCCATCGTCCCGCACGGCTTTCGTACGCAGCGACGCGGCGTCCGAGCCGGAGGACGGCTCCGAGAGGCAGTAGGCGCCCAGAAGGCCGCCGCCGAGCATGTCCGGGAGATGCTCGACCTGCTGTTCCTTGGTGCCGTAGTTGGCGAGGGCGTGGCAGGCGAGCGTGTGCACACTGACGCCGAGGCCGACGGTGAGGCGGGCGGCGGCCAGCTCTTCGAGGACCTGGAGATAGACCTCGTACGGCTGGTCTCCGCCGCCGTACTCGGAGTCGTACGGGAGGCCGAGGAGCCCCGACTCCGAGAGCAGCGTGAGGACTTCGCGCGGGAAGTGCCCGGCGTCCTCCTCCTCGGCCGCCTTCGGGGCGATCTCGCGCTGCGCGATGTCGCGGACGAGCGAGATCAGATCCCGGGCCTCGTCCGTGGGCAGTTGACGGTCCACCGGCTGCGGGGCGCGGTCGGGCATGGCGACGCTCTCCTCCCTGTCGGGCACTTCGGCGAACGCACACCTGGGTGGGGCTGCCCCGCCTGGTCTTACTGGGCACTGTCGATGCTCGGCGCCTCCGGGTCACGGAAGCGGCTGATCAGCGGCTGTGCGCTGTGAGTATGCCCGATCGGAGGCATGGAGTCACCAGTTAACGACCGCTTACTCAAGAGTAAAGGACTCCTGTGCCAAATTGGTCCGAACCATTGACCGTACTGGTCTAGTCCTCCTACTGTTTCACTCCAACGCTTCACCGCGTTCATGCCAAATGGCACCCGTTCCCCTCTCCCCCACGAGGAGACACGATGTTCAGCTCGCTCCGCCCCCGCGTCCGTTTCAGGGCGCTCATCTCCGCCGCGTGTTGCGCCGTTCTCGGCGCGGGGCTGCTCGCAGGCGCGGGTACGGCCACCGCGGCCGCCCCCGCCGAACAGGCCGCAGCGCCGAAGGCCGCCGGATCCAAGGTCGTCGGCTACTTCACCGAATGGGGCACCTACGACCGGAAGTACCTGGTCAAGAACGTCGAGACATCCGGCTCCGCGGCCAGACTGACGCACATCAACTACGCCTTCGGCAACGTCACCGGCGGCAAGTGCGCGATGGGCGACAACTACGCGGCGACCGAGCGGACGCACACCGCGGCCGAGTCGGTCGACGGCGTCGCGGACAGCTGGGACCAGCCGCTGCGCGGCAACTTCAACCAGCTGCGCGAGCTGAAGAAGAAGCACCCGAACCTCAAGGTCCTGTGGTCCTTCGGCGGCTGGACCTGGTCGGCGGGCTTCACCGAGGCGGCCAGGAACCCGGCTGCCTTCGCCCAGTCCTGCTACGACCTGGTCGAGAACTCGAAGTGGGCGGACGTCTTCGACGGGATCGACATCGACTGGGAGTACCCGAACGCGTGCGGCGCCACCTGTGACACCAGCGGGCGGGCCGCGTACAAGAACCTGATGTCGGCGGTGCGCGCCAAGTTCGGCGGCTCCGCGCTGGTCACCTCGGCGATCCCGGCCGACGCCACGACCGGCGGCAAGCTCGACGCGGCGGACTACGCGGGCGCCGCCCAGTACGTCAACTGGTACAACCCGATGACGTACGACTTCTTCGGTGCCTGGGACGCGACCGGTCCCACGGCTCCGCACTCGGCGCTGAACTCCTACTCGGGGATCCCGAAGGCGGAGTTCCACACCTCGGCGACCATCGCCAAGCTCAAGGGCATGGGCGTCCCGGCCTCGAAGCTGCTGCTCGGCATCGGCTTCTACGGCCGCGGCTGGACCGGTGTCACCCAGGCGACGCCCGGCGGTACCGCCACCGGCCCGGCGGCGGGCACGTACGAGCAGGGCATCGACGACTACAAGGTGCTCAAGACGAAGTGCCCGGCGACCGGCACGGTCGGCGGCACGGCGTACGCCAAGTGCGGGAACAACTGGTGGAGTTACGACACCCCGTCGACCATCGCCGGGAAGATGAACTACAAGAACGCGCAGGGCCTGGGCGGCACGTTCTTCTGGGAGCTGAGCGGTGACACGTCGAACGGCGAGCTGATCAAGGCGATCAACTAGCCTCGGCGGCAGGCCATTTCAGTGGAGGGCGGGGGCCGGTCGGCGGGCCCCGCCCTCCACTCGTGTCATGCGTCCCGGCGTGCGACCTGCGGGGCCGGATAGGAGGCGTCCAGCTCCTCGATGGCGCGCATGGTGCCGCCGAGCATCTTCACCAGCAGCTCGCGCATGAGGTCGCGCGGAAGGCCGTAGTGGTGGATCCAGTCGAGGGTGGCCCCCTCGACACTGCACAGCCAGCCGAGCAGCGCCATCCGTGGCAGCGGGCCGATCTCCCGCCGCCCGTACGCCCCTTCGGCGATCGTCTCGACGATGGCCTCCCGCACGCCCTCCCGGATGGCGTGCACCTCGGCGTCGAAGCCGACGCCCCCGCTGATGATGGTGCGGTACGCGGCGTGGTTGTTCTCGGCGTAGCGCAGATAGCCGTCGATGGTGCGGTGGACCCGCTCCGCCGGGGGCAGTTCGAGGCCGCTTCCCGCCCGGGAGATCAGCTCGGCCACCGAGTCCTGGACGATCGCCAGGTAGTAGCCGCGCTTGGACTTGAAGTAGTAGTAGATCAATCCCTTGGCCACCTGCGCCTGTTTCGCGATGTCGTCCATCGACAGTGCGTCGTAGGACGTGTCGGCGAACAACTTCCGCCCGATGGCGATGAGTTCGGCGCGGCGCGCTAAGGAACGGTCTGTGCCGCGCGCTCCGGGGCGGTCGGCATCACTCTGCTGACGGTTACTCAATTCCGGACCTGGTCTCCAACTGCGAGCGGGATCCCCGCAGTATGGCAGAGCGGCACCACCAGCCTGTTCGACTCTCTTCGACCGCGATCAGACGAGGCCGAGCTGCGTCACCAACATCGCGAGCACCACCACGAACGTCCAGCCCACGACGTGCTCGAGGATCTTCGGGCCGTCGTCCTTGGGGCCTCCGGTACGGGCACGGACACGTCCGGCGGTGGCTGAGGTCGTGGTCATGGCAGCTCGCTCACGTCGGTCTTGCAGTGGACTCCCCCCACCGTTCTGTCCACCTTGCCACCGGATCGGGCTTTTGCGGGAGAGAGCTTGGTCACGCGCGAGGGGCTGCTGTGGCACCCGCCACAGCAGCCCCGTCGCATCAATCTCGTCACAGCAGTCGCGTCACGCAGCCGTCGCTCAGCCGCCTCTCAGCGAATGCCCACCGCCGCCAGTGCCGTCCGCTGGCGGGCCGTGGGACGGGCCGGGAAGTAGACGTAGCAGACCCCGCCGGTACCGGAGACGACTTTCCCGGCGGCGTTGTACCTCTTGGTACGGAGCCAGATGTTCTCCCACTCGCGCCGCTTGTAGACGCGCCGAACCGCGTTGTTGTCCGGCGAGGCCGGGTCGTTGGCGATCACGTCGCCGTCCGCGGTGAACCCTATGACCGCCATCAGATGGCCCGCGGTGCCGTACCCCGCTCCCGTCAGTTCGGTCTTGAGGAACGACTGGGACGTTATGGCCGGAATTCCGGCGGCGATCAGCGTCTCCAGGTCGGCGAGCGAGCCGAGCCGGGTCACCACGCCCTGGAGGTCCTTGTACGTCGCGGCGTACGCGGCGTTGAAGGGCCAGTTCCCGCAGCCGTTGTACTGGAAGTCGAAGGTGAACCGCGCGGCGTGACACACCTGCGGGTCCGCGTACTCGGGCTTGACCCAGGCCAGGTCCGCCGCAGTGGGCTTCCGACCCCAGTACTCGATGATCATCTGGGAGGAGGTGGGGCTGCACCAGGCCTCGCCGCCGTTGTCGTACTCGGGGTACTGGCCGGCGTGGATCTCCTGCGAGTAACGCGGCACCGTGAGCTCTCGCGCGAGAGCGGGCGTCGAGGCCGGGACGGTGAAGCGGTCCGGGACGTCGGAGCCCATCGCGCCGAGCCGCCACACGGTCGGCGTGGCCGTGGTCCCGGGCTTGCGGTACAGGGTCAGCCGGAGCCGGTACGACACCAGGCGCAGCCCGGAGGCCGCGTCGTCGACGGAGAAGGTGTCCGTCCAGATACTGCTCCTGCCGTCGCTCTGGTCGTCCACCGAGGTCCGCCGGATGTCCTGGTCCCCGGCCGCCCAGCGGCCCATCACGTACCAGGGCGTGGCCGTGCCGTCGGAGTACGTGCCCGACAGCTCGACCTGCAGCCAGGTGCCCGCCGGGGTCCTCGCGTTCCAGGACGGGATGACCTCGGTCGCGGGAACGGCGAGGCGGTGGACGGGCGAGGTCCAGCGCGCGTACTCCCAGGTGGCGGTCGTGCCGGTGTGCGGGTCCTTGTAGTCGGTCCGGCCCTTGGGCGTCTCGATCGCCAGGCCCGGGCGGACCCCCGGCACGGCACGGGTCCCTTCCGCGGTACCACCGCGCCAGTCGGTGTACGAGGTCCAGGAATGGTTGCCCACAAGGCGCGACGGGGCTTTCGACGGGGCGGCGGTCCGGGTTCTCGCGGGGCCGGCCCCCGAGCCGGCGGCGGCCGCCGCC
>NZ_JAPWHT010000400.1:0-9610 GCF_027270795.1 Streptomyces sp. ActVer | reverse complement strand
CCCTGCCGCCACCCCCATCGCACCCGAAGAACCGGCCCCGCGCCTCACCCCGCACGGGCGAGCCGGGCGCGGTGCGAAGGCTCCCCGCAGGACACGGGCGCCCGGCCGCGCATGGGCCCCTGCCGGGCAGGCCGCGAAGGCACAGCCACCTGCTCACAGCAGCCGCAGCTCCCGTGCGCGGTGCACCGCGTCGTGGCGCCGGTTCACCGACAGCTTCCGGTAGACGCTCTTGAGGTGGGTCTTGACCGTGTTCACCGACACATACAGATCGGCGGCGATCTCCTCCGTCGACATCATCTGGGCGAGCCGTTCCAGTACGTCGTGCTCGCGCCCGCTCAGCTCCTCCACGACCGGTGCCGACGGCTGGTCCTCCGCGCGTGCCCGCTGCGCGTCGCACGCCGGCGGTCCGGGCGTGAGCCAGCCCTCGGCCAGCCCGCGCAGCGGCACCGTGCCCAGCAGGGGCCGGATCCACGGTCCGGCTTCGAGGAAGGGGCGCCGCAGCCGTTCGCGCCGAGCCTCGTGGAGGGCATGGGCGACGAGTCTGCGCGCGGTGGCGGAGTCCCCGGCCCGGTCCGCGGCCTGGGCCCGCACCAGCGAGGCCCGGACGGTCACCGCAGGACCCGTACGGCCCTCGGGGCGCACTCGGTCGAGCAGGTCGCGCGCCTCGCCGGGCCGACCCGCGGCGGGCTGGGCCCGTGCGGCCCCCACGAGACACGCGGGCTGCTCGCCGGGCACCTCTTGCAGCAGCTCGGCGGCCGTCTCCGGCCGGCCCTCCGCCAGGTGCGCAGCCGAGGTCACCAGCGCCTTGTGCGCCTCCGACCAGGGTGAGACCACGTCGGCGGCGACGCGTGGTTCCGCCGCTTCGAGCGCCGCGTGCATCTCGCCGCGGGCCAGGAGCAGCCGGGCGGTGGCGAGGGCCCGCCCCGCCCGCATGACCGGGTCCCGCATCGCGTGATGGGAGCCGGCCGCCGTGTCGAGGAGGGCCTGGGCCCGGTCGAGTTCGTTGCGGTCGACGGCCACGGCGGCCAGGACGAGCAGCTCGATGCCGGAGCCGGACTCCTCCCTCAGGCCGAACCGCTCGGTCTCGGTGACCGCAGCCAGTGCCTTGCGCTCCGCCCTGCCTGGCCAGCCGTTCAGATAGTCGATCAGGGCCAGATGGCCGAGGGCCTCCTCGCGCGGCAGGGCCGTCGAGGCTCCCCCGGAACAGGCGACCGCCGTGCTCAGGGCGTCATGAGCGTCCTCGAAGCTCCCCGCCCACAGCCGCGTCGAGCCGAGATGGGTCGACAGGAGGGCGGCGAGTTCGGGATGCGCGTCCAGGAGCCGGGCGGGCACCTCCTGCTGGAGTTCCTCGGCCGTCTCCGCCGCCGTCTCCGCCCTTGCGGGCGAACCGGTCAGCCGGCCGGCCAGGGCTTCCAGGAGGGCACAGCTCAACCGGGCCGCCGCGAGGCCGGGAGCAGTGTCCCCGGCCGGTATCCCCTCCTCCTCCGCAAGGCTCTGCTCGGCGTGCCGCAAGTGGGGCAGGCCATGGTCGAGGTCGCTCCGTGCCAGCTCACGGGCCGCCCGGACGAGGTCCGTGGCGGGGCTCGTGGCCTCGGGGCCCATCCCCGAGAACAGCTCGGCCAGATGGTCCGAGCGGAGACCGGTGAAGAGCTGACCGATGGCGAGGTCGTCGACGAGGGCACCGGCGGTGAACTCCCAGTCGCCCGCGGCGGCACCGTGGCCGAGCGTCTCCGCGAGCGATCCCGAGTCCCGCAGCCAGGTCGCGGCCCGTCGGTGGAGTTCGGGCTCCAGACCGGGAGAGCGCATCCGGAGATGGGCGTGGAGGATCTCCCCGAACAGCGGGTGGAGCCGGTACCGGTCGTGCCCGAGGTACTCGACGAACGCGTTCTCGCGGTGCAGCCCGGCCAGGACGGACTCGGCATCGGCTCGCCCGGTCAGCGAGTTCGCCAGCTCGGGACCGAAGCGGTCGAGGACGCTGACCCGCAGCAGGAGGTCCTGCGCCTCGGGGCTCTGCCGCTTGAGCACCTCCGCCAGCAGGAAGTCGGCCACCGTGGTGCGATCGACCTCGAACTCCTTCAGATACGTCTCCGGATCCGGGCTCTCCTGCGCGGCCAGGGCACACAGCCGCAGTCCGGCGGCCCATCCCCGGGTGCGCTCCACCAGGGTCCGGGCGGCGGACACCGGAACGCGCAGCCCGTGCAGCTCCAGCAGCTCGGCCGCCTCCTCCGGGGTGAAGGCCAGCTCCGCGGCCCTGATCTCGGTCATGTCGCCGACCGCCCGGTAGCGGTGCAGCGGCAGCAGGGGCTCGGTGCGGGTGACGAGGATCAGGCGCATGCCCCGTCCCGCGTGGTGCAGGACGAATTCCAGCTGCTCCGCGATCTCCGGCGCCGTCACACGGTCGTACTCGTCGAGCACCACGATCGCGGGCCGGTCCCGGTCGCTCAGGCCCGCGGCGAGGCGCGTCAGCAGCGTCTGGTCCACGCGGCTCGCGTCGGCGGGGGAGCCGACCTCGGCGGGCGGCGGCACACCGGAGGCGCTCAGGGCCTGGAGGAAGTACGCCCAGAACATGCCGCAGCCCTGGGCCGCGGCGTCGTTGGTGAGCCAGGCGACGGACCGGTCCTCTCGTGCGGCCCAGTCGGCGGCCAGCAGGGTCTTGCCCGCGCCCGCGGCCCCGCTGATCATGGTCAACGGGGTCCGCAGGGCCTGGTCGAGGTGCCTGACCAGCCGCTCCCGTCGCAGGAACGTCGCGGGACGCGCGGGTATCGCGAACCGCGTGTGCAGGAACGGGTCTCCTTGGGGATCGGCGCACGATGTGGTCGGTTCCGGACCGTTCTCCTCCAGCCCAGCCATGGCGCTCACCACCACTGCTCGTCAGGTCATGGGCAGCGCTCCCCCTCAGCATCCCGCGGTTCCTGCACATGTGCACGCCAACCAGACGCAGTGGCTTCTCCGGGGGCTGCAACGGCATCCGCCGCCGAGGCCTGTGGGTTCGTACGAGGCCCGTGCCGGCCCGACAGCGCCCGCCCGGTCCTCTGTCGGCAGGACGGCCGTGGTCAGGCCGGGGGCGTGAAGGCCCGCGGCTCGCTCCCGGGTCGCTCCCCCACCGGGCCGATCTTCTCGGCGACCGGGCCGACGTGATTGGTGTAGGCAGGCATCTCGTCGACGGCGTACGCTGCCGGGCCGCGCCGTCCCTCCTCCACAAGCGCGTGGACGTACGGGAAGCCGCGCCGGGAGAACGTGCCGGCCGTCGGCCGACGGCGCCTCGCCGTGACCGCGCCGACGCGCTCCGGCGTCACGACGGTGGCCTGAACTCCCCGCCCGAAAAGGTCACTTGCCACCGTCCCCGGCTCCACGCTCGTTACGCTCTCCGGCGTGTGCGCAAACATCATGGTCGCTGAAGACGACACGAAGCAGGCCGAACTGGTGCGCCGTTATCTGGAGCACGAGGGACACACGGTCACGGTGGTGGAGGACGGCCGTACGGCTCTTGAGCAGGTTCGGCACCGGGAACCCGACCTGCTCGTCCTCGATGTGATGATGCCCCGGGCCGACGGCCTCGACGTGGTACGGATCCTGCGCGCCGAGGGCCGCGAAGTGCTGGTGATGATGCTGACGGCCCGCAGTACCGAGGACGATCTGCTGCTCGGCCTGGACCTCGGGGCCGACGACTACGTGACCAAGCCGTTCAGCCCGCGTGAGCTGGTGGCCCGGGTGCGTACGCTCCTGCGCCGCAACCGGAGCTCCGACGGGACCGCCCCCGGCGCCCCCGACCCCACTCCCGGCGCAACCGGGGACACAGCGCTGTCGGTGGGCACGCTCAGAGTCGATCCGGCCCGGCACGAGGTGTCCGTCGGGGGGACGCCGGTCGTGTGCACGCCCGGCGAGTTCCGCATCCTGGCCGCGATGGCGGCGGAGCCCGACCGGGTCTTCACCCGGCAGCGGCTCCTGGAGGAACTGCACGGCTTCGACAAGTACATCAGCGGCCGCACCGTCGACGTACACGTCATGAATCTGCGCAAGAAGATCGAGCGCGCCCCGCGGCGGCCGGACCGGCTGCTCACCGTTTTCGGCGTCGGCTACAAGCTGACGGATCCCGCGAGGACCAACGCGAAGAGCGTGCGCCGTGCGTCGTCGTGACGAGCGGGCGCGGCTGCCGCTCCGCAAGAGCCTGCTCGGGCGGCTGCTGACCGTGTCGGCGCTGGTGGCCTCGTGCTCGGTCGCCGCCACCGCCTGGCTCGCCGTGCAGACGACCTCCGGCGCGATCCGCCAGGAGCAGGGCCAGAACCTCAGCGCCGATGCCGAGATCTACAACACCCTGCTGGGGTACGCGGCGACCCACCCGGGCTGGGAGGGCGTCGACGACACCGTGCGCAAACTGGCCGGGAAGTCCCAGCGCCGGATCGTGCTGACCACCCAGGACAAACGCCCCCTCTTCGACTCCTCCGACGACTCGAACGGCACCTCCTCCACCGCCGCCCCGCTGCCACCGCAGGCCTCCGCGGTCGTCGACCCGCTGTCCGTCGACACCGTGCTGGTGCCCGACACCGCCTCCGCGGGCGCTGACCGCGTCGATCCACGCGCGGTGGGGCCGTTCCTGCTGCCCGCGCAGGAACGTACGCTCCTGCGGAAGGCCAGCGCCGACAGCGCGGAGTGCCTCGGTGCGGCGGGCATAGCCGCGGACATCGTCGAGAGCCCGAGCGGGCGGTCCCGCGTCCAGTTCGTGAGCAGTGAGACCGACCGCTCCATGGAAACGAAGTGCCTGGCGTCCTACGCGTCCGGTCCCACGCCGACCGAGAGGAAGGCCCTGCGCGCGCTCAACCAACTCACCGACGCCTGTCTGAAGCGGCAGGGCCGTACGGGCGTGAAACTGAACCTGGACCTGTCCTGGGACCGGGGATACGGGTCGGGAGGCACGGACACCGGCCTACCGGCCGCGCTTCCCACGACCGGCCTCTCCAAGGAGGAGGCGGACGCCCAGCAGCGGGCCGCGGAGCAGAAGGCGGTCGAGGAGAAGGCGGCGCTCGCGAGGGCGTCCAAGGAGAAGGCGACCGACGACGGACGCGTGCCCGCGGCTCGCAGCAGCAAACACGACCGGGCCATAGCCGCCTGTGTCGGCAGCGCCCGCCGTGAACAGCTCACGTCCTATGTCGCCGCGCCCGCACTGCTGTTCATCGACAGCACCGACGCCGCCGCCGGCGTGCCCGGTTTCGATCTCTCACCGGCCAACACCGCGCGCATCGCCGGGGTCACGGCCCTGGTCCTCGCCCTCACCGTCGGTGCCTCGGTGATCGCCGGAGCCCGGCTCGTACGCCCCTTGCACGCGCTCACCGGCGCCGCCCAGCGGATGCGGGACGGCATGGACTCGGCGCCCGTGCCGGTCGGCTCGGACAACGAGATCGGACGGCTGGCGGCGGCCTTCAACGACATGGCCGCACACCGGGCGCGGCTGGAGGAGCAGCGCAAGGTGATGGTCAGCGACGTCGCCCATGAGCTGCGTACTCCGCTGAGCAATATCCGTGGCTGGCTGGAGGCGGCACAGGACGGTCTGGCCGAACCGGACCCGGCGTTCGTGTCCTCGCTGCACGAGGAGGCGGTACAGCTTCAGCACATCGTCGACGATCTCCAGGACCTGGGGGCGGCCGACGTGGGCGCGCTGCGCCTGCATCTGGAGCCGGTACGCGTCGACGACCTGCTCGGCCAGGTCACCGCGGCACACCAGGGGCTGGCCGAGACCGCGGGTGTCACCCTGGCGGTCTCCGCGGCGCCGCCCGACGCGCCCCCGCCGCCGCTGCTCGACGCCGACCCCGTACGGCTGCGGCAGGCCATGAGCAACCTGGTCTCCAACGCCGTACGCCACACACCGTCCGGTGGCCGGGTGACGCTGCGCTCGTACGTCACCGATTCCGGGGACCAGGTGGCCATGGAGGTGTCCGACACCGGCAGCGGCCTCCCCGCGGACGACGTCCCCCATGTGTTCGACCGCTTCTGGCGGGCGGAGAAGTCCCGCAACCGGAGCACCGGCGGCAGCGGCCTCGGCCTGGCGATCGTCCTCAAGCTCGCCGAGGCCCACGGTGGCACGGCGAGCGTGGTGAGCACGGAGGGACAGGGCTCGGTCTTCACCCTGTGGCTGCCGGTCACACGGGACGAGACAGCCTCCACCGGACCGGAAGACGGAACGGAAGGGACTGCGAGGGACCGCGGAGTTCCGGGGGCCCGGGAGACCCCTGGACAGCCCTGATGCGATGACCATGAGCTTCTGACAGCTTCTTCACAAGTGGGCGCAAGTGTTGGGCCATGCCCGGAACCTGGTGCGGCTCGCCAACCAGGTACCACCAAGGCCGGGCTGGAACTGGAGCGATACATGTCCCGCCATCTCACCCTGCGTCTCGCCGTTCTGACCGCCGTCGCGACCGGCGCGATGCTCGTCCCGGTCGGCGCGGCCGTCGCCGACGACCCGACCCCCACGCCGAGCGCGGCCACCGGAGAAGACAAGACCGCGGCCGAGAAGAAGGCCGAGGACGCCAAGAAGGCGAAGGAGCTCGAAGCCAGGAAGGCCGCGGCCGCCAAGGACCTTCCGAAGGGCGGCGTCGCCGCGGGCGAGGCCCCGGCCGGAGACACCGGCACGGCCACCCTCGTCGGTTCGGCCACCGGCGCTCTGCTGCTCGCGGGCGCCGGCACCATCGTCCTGCGCCGCCGCGCCGCAGGACGCCACAACGGCTGACGCTCGGCACAGCCCCACCGGGCACAACAGTGGCGCCGCCCGTCTCCGGGCGGCGCCACCGCGTATGCGCCTGGTCCCGTAAGCCGTTCAGGTCCTCTGCCTCTGCTCTTGGTTCTGCTCTGGAGTCCGTTGTGTCACCTGCACCCCATCCGGTACGGCGCCTCGGCACCCTGCCGGCCCGTGCCCGCCTCGCCGTCGTCGTACCCGTGGTCCTCGCCGTGCTCACCGGCTGTTCGTCGGCCGCCGACAAGCCCGCCCCGGCCTCTCCGAACACCCCTGCCGCCGCCGGTACCGCTTCGCCGGCCGCTCCGGGGGCCACACAGCCGGCCGTCCCCACCGAAGTCGCCATCCCCTCGCTCGGGATCACCAGTTCCCTGATGGAGCTCGGTCGCAACACGGACGGAACCGTGGAGGTCCCCCCTCCCGAGAAGGGCATGACCGCCGGCTGGTACATCGGCGGTTCCGTGCCCGGTGAGGTCGGTCCCGCCGTGATCATCGGCCACAACAACACCCGCTTCGGCAAGGCCGTCTTCCACGACCTCAAGAAGATCACCAAGGGCGCGGACATCACCGTCGCCAACAACCGCGGCGAATCGGCGCGCTTCACGGTCACGGACACCGAGAGCGTCAGCAAGGACTCCTTCCCGACCAAGAAGGTCTACGGCCCGACGAAGGACCGCGCCCTGCGACTGGTCACCTGCGACGGCGACTTCGACACCGAGGGCCACCCGGTGAACAACCTCATCGTGTACGCGACGTTGGCGTGAGGCCCGAGGCCCGAGGCCCGCCGCGCACCGGATCCCGGCTTCGGTTTCGGCTTCGGGACGCAGACGTGGAGGCAACACGCACACTGAGCCCCCGAACTATGGTGTCCCACCACATGTGCCGTGGACATGCGCCTTTCTAGGTTGTGCCGACACGTACACGTCCCCGCAACTGTCCGGAAGTGGTGCACATGGCCTCCGCAGCAACCGCTCCCCCACCCCCCGCCAGCCTCAAGCGCATCGTCGCCGCGAGCCTCATCGGCACCACCATCGAGTGGTACGACTTCTTCCTGTACGGATCCGCCGCCGCGCTCGTCTTCAACAAGCTGTTCTTCCCGGGCTCGGACCCGCTCGTCGGCACATTGCTGTCGTTCCTGACGTACGCGGTGGGATTCGCCGCGCGACCGCTCGGGGCGCTCGTGTTCGGGCACTACGGCGACCGGCTCGGGCGTAAGAAGCTGCTGGTCCTGAGTCTGCTGCTGATGGGCGGGGCGACCTTCGCGATCGGGCTGCTGCCCACACACGCGACCGTGGGTACGGCGGCGCCGGTGATGCTGACCGTGCTGCGCCTGGTCCAGGGCTTCGCGCTGGGCGGGGAGTGGGGCGGCGCGGTACTGCTCGTTTCGGAGCACGGGGACGCGCGGCGACGCGGGTTCTGGGCCTCGTGGCCGCAGACCGGGGCGCCCGCCGGGCAGTTGCTGGCGACGGGCGTGCTGTCGCTGCTGACCGCCGTGCTGTCGGACGCCGCCTTCACCTCCTGGGGCTGGCGCATTCCGTTCCTGCTCTCGGGTGTGCTGGTGATCGTCGGTTTGTGGATTCGTCTGTCTGTCGATGAATCGCCCGTCTTCAAGGCGGCCCTCGCACAGGCCGAGGCGCGCAGGGCGACCCAGGACAGTGCCGCCGAGAAGCTGCCGCTGGTGTCCGTGCTTCGCCACCACTGGCGGGACGTCCTGATCGCCATGGGCGCGCGCATGGCGGAGAACATCAGCTACTACGTGATCACCGCCTTCATCCTCGTGTACGCCACCACGTCGGCCGGTCTGTCCAAGCAGACCGCGCTGAACGCGGTGCTCATCGCCTCCGCCGTCCACTTCGCGGTCATCCCCCTGTGGGGCGCCCTGTCCGACCGCGTGGGCCGTCGGCCGGTGTATCTGCTGGGCGCGGCCGGTATCGGTCTGTGGATGTTCCCGTTCTTCTCGCTCATCGACACCGGGAGCTTCGGGAACCTGATCCTCGCCGTGACCGTGGGCCTGGTCCTGCACGGGGCCATGTACGCGCCGCAGGCCGCCTTCTTCTCCGAGATGTTCGCGACCCGTATGCGCTACTCCGGCGCTTCGATCGGCGCCCAGTTCGCGTCGGTCGCCGCGGGCGCGCCCGCACCGCTCATCGCGACCGCGCTCCTCGCGGACTACGACAGCTCCACGCCGATCTCCCTGTACGTGATCGGGGCGGTCGTACTGACGCTGATCGCGGTGGGCGTGGCGAAGGAGACCCGGCACCGCGACCTCGCCGACGTGGCGGGCGAGGCCGGCCCCGACACGGAGGCCGCGAAGGCGTCCGCCCGCACCGCTGACGCCCGTACGGTCTGACTCGTCCGGTCTGAGTCGGTGGCCCCGGACCGACCCCCGTGCGCCCGCGCGTACGGGGGTCACCCGCGCGTGGGCGTCAGTGCTGTCCGGTGGACGTCAACCGGTGCAGCCGCAGGGCGAGTTGGATCTCCAGCGTACGGGCGGGGCTCTGCCAGTCGGGGCCGAGCAGGCGGCCCACCCGCTCCAGGCGCTGCGCGACCGTGTTGACGTGGACGTGCAGCTCGTCCTTGGTGCGCGCGGGGCTCATGCCGCAGGCGAAGTACGCGTCGAGGGTGTGGAGGAGATCGGTGCCGCGCTTCTCGTCGTACGTGACGACCTGGCCGATGGTGCGCTCGACGAAGCCGGAGATGTCCCTGCTCCCGGCGAGCAGCAGTCCCAGGAACCCGAAGTCCTCCGCGGCGGCACCGTCCCCGGCACGGCCGAGCAGCCGCAGCGCTTCGAGGCATCGCTGACCTTCGGTGTAGGCCTCGGCCACGGTGTCCGGGCGGGCGGCGAGGTCCTGGACCGGTGCCGAGGCGCCGACGGTGACCGCTTCA